>JAYTXG010000525.1:0-3693 GCA_043743375.1 Sphingobacteriia bacterium | reverse complement strand
GTTCAAACCATATACCAAGTCGTTTTAATTACAATTTGCTTGTCAATCTGTGCTTGGAGTACAATAATTACTGCCATATTGACTATATTATTATTAATTTACGACAAATTGTCTATTTCTATAACATATTTTTTCCTTTTCAAGCAATAATGTAACTTTGCAAAAGAAAAATAGTGATTTATGTATCCAGCTGAAATAGTACTGCCAATGAAAGCAGAGTTAACAGATGAAGGTTTTAATGAGTTTTTATCTGCAGTAGATGTAGATTCAATTTTAAATATGGATGGTACAACATTAGTAGTAATAAATTCTGTTTGCGGTTGTGCAGCAGGAACATGCAGACCCGGTGTTGTAATGGCCGTACAAAATGCATTGAAGCGCCCCGATCGTTTAGCAACTAGTTTTGCTGGTTTTGATATTGAGGCAGTAAATAAAGTAAGAGAGCATATGCTACCTTATCCTCCTTCATCACCAGCTATCGCTTTATTTAAAGATGGTGCTTTAGTAAGTATGGTAGAACGTCATCAGATTGAGGGTAAACCAGCTCAAGTAATTGCGCAGCATTTGATCTCGGTATTTAACGAATTTTGTAATTAACAATATTTATTTTGTTTTTAGATGGGTTAGTAAGTATGGGCCTCTCGCTTTGGTGGGGGGCCTTACTGTTTATGGTATTTTCTAACTAACATTGCATAACTATTCATCAAATTGATTTTACTTCATGTACCCTAATTTATATTACGTTTTTAAAGATATTTTTGGAATTGAGTTGAATGGGTTAAAGTTGGTAAACTCATTTGGATTTTTTGTAGCCCTAGCTTTTATAACTTCTGCTTGGATACTAACACTCGAATTGCGAAGGAAACAACAACAAGGTTTATTTGTTTTTACAGAAGAGAAATTAATGATTGGACAGCCAGCAGGCCTGTCAGAATTATTCGCTAACGGATTACTTGGTTTTATCTTTGGATACAAGCTGGTAGGTGCTTTTACCATACCAGATGCTTTAAATGATCCGCAGGCATTTATACTTTCTACAAACGGAAATTTATTAACCGGAATGATTGTAGCCTTGATTTTTGCAGGCTTAAAATGGTGGGAAAAGAAAAAGCAACAGCTCGATAAACCAGAAGAAAGAATTGTGAGAATTTGGCCGCAGGATAGAGTAGGTGACATTGTAATTTATGCAGCAATCTTTGGATTTTTAGGTGCTAAAATTTTTCACAATTTAGAGAATTGGAATGAATTTGTTAAAGATCCCATTGGCTCTTTAATTTCTTTTAGTGGGCTAACGTTTTACGGTGGATTGATTTGTGCAGGTATTGCCATTCTTTGGTACTGCAAGAAAAACAAAGTGGCCATTATTCATTTGTTAGATGCAATGGCCACCACCATGATGTTTGGATATGCAATTGGAAGAGTTGGTTGTATGGTAAGTGGTGATGGCGATTGGGGAATAGTAAATAATCATTCAAAACCATTTAGTTGGCTACCTGATATTTTATGGGCTTATAAATTTCCACATAATGTTTTGGGAGAAGGTGTTCCAATTCCCGGATGTGTTGGTCAGTTTTGTAATGAATTACAGTATGCAGTTTATCCAACACCATTATATGAAATAATTACTTGTTTGATATTGTTTGGAATATTGTGGATGTTGAGAAAAAAAATAAAAATACCGGGACAATTATTTGCTATCTATTTAATTTTTAATGGTCTTGAACGATTTTTAATCGAAAAAATTCGTGTAAATACCAAGTACAACATAACTTTTAATCCCACCCAAGCAGAGTTAATTTCTTTTGTTTTAATAGTTGGAGGAATTATACTTTTTATCCTGACAAAAAAATGGGCGTTGAAGAAAGAAACACCTGTTAAATTATGAGAATAATACCTTCCTAATGTCAGCCTTTTTTACCCTGATTAACTAGATGATATCTTCTACGAATTTGATGTTTTTAAGATTTTCACTAGCATGATATCGATATTTTAGTCCCTTAATAATACCATTTAACATTAAAAGGTACCTTCTATGTTAAAACATGGTATCGTGTTAAGCATAGTAGTTAGTTTTGTTCTGTAATAGTTTAAAGCTAGAACTAAATAAAATTAATGTAAAATGAAAAAATTAATCAAATGCCTAATCCTGTTGATTCTAACAACGATTAGCCTTGCACCAAAAGCTCAACAAAATATCAGTAAATTAGTTGGTAAAACTATTTCTAACCAAAACCCAATTGAATCTGTTTTAGTTAGTTTACTAAAATCCAAGGACTCTTCTCTGGTAAAAACGGTAATTTCTGATAAAAATGGTAGTTATCTATTTCAAAATCTCCCTTCAGACAAATATATCTTATCTGCTAATTTGGTAGGATTTAAAAAAATATACTCAGCAATTGTTGACCTTAATGGAGTAGAACAAAAAGTACTCCCAGATTTTCAATTAGCGGTTTCGAGCAAAGAATTGGCGGAAGTATCTGTCACTTCCAAAAAGCCATTAATACAGCAACTAACCGATAGGATGGTTGTAAATGTAGATGCTTCTTCAACCAATAATGGTGCCAATGCTTTAGAAATACTCGAAAAATCGCCAGGCATTACTGTTGATAAAGATGGTAATATCAGCCTAAAAGGAAAAGAAGGCGTATTGGTATATATGGATGGTAGACCTTCTTATTTATCAGGACAAGACTTAGCCAATCTTCTAAGAAATATGCAAGCTAGTCAGCTTGATCAAATTGAAATAATGACCAACCCGCCCGCTAAATATGATGCTGCAGGTAAAGCAGGTATTATTAATATTAAAACAAAAAAAAATAAAGTGTTCGGTTTTAATGGTTCTGTTACCGTTGGATATGGCCAAGGTGTTTATCCAAGAAATAACCAAAGTATCAATTTAAATTATCGAAAAAACAAAATCAATCTTTTTGGAAATATTAGTCACAGCGATCGTGATGGATTTCAAAATCTAAACATAAACAGAAGTTTTATTGATAATAGTTCTAAAAAAGTAGTTTCTCTTTTTGAACAAACTACTTTAATGAGAAATACAAATAGTAGTAATAGTTCAAAAATTGGTATGGACTTTTTTGCGAGTAATAAAACTACAATTGGTTTTGTAGTAAACGGATTTATTAATCCAAGTAATCAGTTAAATGAAGGAGATATAAATATTTTCAATGCAAATCATTTATTAACCAATAATACTAAAGCTGTTTCAAAAAGCAATAATAAATGGAAAAATGTAAGCACCAATTTTAATATCAGACAACTTTTAGATACTACTGGTTCAGAAATAACGATTGACGTAGATTATATAAAATACAGAAGTAATAATAACCAAAACCTAAGTAATGCATATTATAACCAGTTTGGAATGCCTACTGTTAAGCCAGATACATTGCTTGGATATTTACCACAACAAATTGATATTTATAGTGCAAAAGTAGACTTTGTTCATCCCTTAAAAAAAGGAGCAAAATTAGAAGCTGGACTTAAAAGCAGTTATGTATCTACAGATGCAAATGCTGTTTATGATAGCCTGATAAATGGAAAAAAAGTGAATGATATTGGAAGAAGTAATCATTTTGTTTATAAAGAAAATATTAATGCAGCATATATTAATTTTTCAAAACCATTTGGTGATAAATTCAGTGCTCAATTAGGTTTGCGAGCAGAACAAACTATTGCAAA
>JAYTXG010000524.1:0-2743 GCA_043743375.1 Sphingobacteriia bacterium | reverse complement strand
TTAAAATAACAATAAGCTAAGTTATACCTAGCATTAGTAGAATTTACTTCTTCATTTTTTAATGGATTTTTTAAATAATTTTGCAAATTAATAATGGCATTAACTGTTTCCCCATTACGATAATTCAATTCTCCTTTCCAGAAGTTTACCATTGGTATTTGTGCTTCATTGTATTTTGCTACAGTAATTTTATCTAGCATTAGCTCAGCAGCTAACACTTGCTGATCGTTCATTAACTCAACAGCTCTTCCATACAATATTCTGGGATAAATTTTGTAAGCTTCTTCAGATTTGTTTTGTAATTGTTCATATATAACTAATGCATCTTTATAATTACTGGTGTTAGCAAGTGAACTAATTAATAAATTTTGGGCTTCAGATTGATATTTTGAGTTCGGATAATTTCTGATAAACGACTTAAAATCATTCGCAGCTATACTGTAAAAACTAAGATCGTAAGACAGTTTTGAATAATGAAAAAAGGAAATTTCTTTTTGTGTAGGATTACTATTATTAGTAGCACAAAATTGAAAAGCGGTCCTTGCATTAGAAAGCTCATTTACTTTAATATAGGCATCTGCTAATAAATACATGCTATTTTGTGCTAAAGAATCTTTTGCCCCGCCCAATTGTTTAAACCCTTCTATTGCCTTATTCCATTTTTTGGCCTCATAATAACAAAATGATAGTTCATATAAATCTTCTCTTCTTACTTTTTCTTTTCCAGCTACAAATTTTCCTAAATAAGGCAATGCCTTATCAAATTGTTTTTGTTCAAATAAAATATGACCAACCAACTGATTTAATTGAAGGTCATAATACTGTTCAGACCCTTGGATTATTTTTTCACCATAAACGAGTGCCTTGTTACTATCTCCATTAAAATAATATAGTTCTGTTAAATAAAAAGGAACTACATTTTTATAAGCAGCTTCATTTTCGGCAATTAGAAAACAAGAAATGGCTTCTTCATACTTTTGGTCATTAAACAAAAGAAAACCATAATAATAGTTTGCATCAATATAATTTGGATCATTTGGTAATTGACGAATACTATTGAATAAGGGCTTTGCTTTGTCGAATTTCTGTGCAATAAAATAGGCATACGCTTGATGAAACTTCATTTCAGCGATCTGTCGATTATTTAGGTTAGCAATATTTGATTGATCATAATATTGCAAAGCATTTCCGAAATCCTTTTTTTGGTAATAGTATTGCCCTAAATAAAAAGCGATCATTTGCGAATGAGCAACATCAAGTTCCAGTTCAATAAACAATTTTGCTAACTCTACTGTTTCTATATCGTTCATCTGCAATCCACAAACAATGTAATAATATTTACATTCAGTTAGTATTTGAATCGGTAGATTGCTATTTTTTATCCCATTACTGTAAAATGATTTAAATAATGGATAAGCAAGACTGTATTGTTCTTGTTGATACAACAATTTGGCTTGCTTAAAAGAAGCATCTGGATCAATGAATGTTTGAGTCAGTTGCGCTTTTAGCGAAATGGAACAAATAAAAATTACAAATCCGAGAAATAAATATCCAACTTTGTTCATGGTATAAGTAATATTACAATAGAAGTTAAAGATACTAGTCCTCTTTTGTAACAGTTTGTTAAGCCTGTGGATGTGGAAAAACAACAGAAGGTTGTAAGTTTGTCAACAAATCACTAAAATGTACGAGCATTTAACAACGGTAAGAATTAGATATGCAGAAACCGACCAGATGAATATTGTGTATTATGGTAATTACGCCCAATATTTTGAAGTCGGAAGAGCTGAGTGCATAAGAGCACTGGGGTTTACTTATAAGAAGATGGAGGAAATGGGGGTACGGATGCCAGTTGTGCACATGGAAGCCAATTTTTTAAGACCAGCACATTATGATGATTTAATTACAGTAAAAACCGTTTTAAAAGAACTACCATTAAAAC
Source organism: Sphingobacteriia bacterium (assembly GCA_043743375.1). GTDB lineage: Bacteria > Bacteroidota > Bacteroidia > Chitinophagales > Chitinophagaceae > Sediminibacterium. The sequence goes on along the minus strand of JAYTXG010000524.1, from coordinate 801 downwards.
ATGAAATTATTTTTCACCACGAAGTATTTAACGAAAGAAAAAAAATAATTACTACTGGCAAAGTGACTTTATTTTTTATTGATATTAAAACTGGTAAATGGATTGGAATGCCGGATAATTTAAAACAGGCTCTATCTGTATTTTTTTAATGAATTGAAAATTATGAATACTAAAGAAATAAGTAAAGTTTATGCTTCTATCATAACTATTGGAGACGAGTTATTAATTGGACAGGTGATAGATACCAATAGTAGTTGGATAGCTCAAGAACTCAATAAAGTTGGCATATTAGTAAAGCATCGACTTGCAGTTGGAGATGTTTGGGATGATATATGGAATGCACTAGATGAAGAAATAAGTAAGGCAGATATTATTATTATTACTGGAGGCCTTGGACCTACTGCCGACGATATTACTAAACCATTGTTGTGTAAATATTTTAATGGAGAAATGGTGGTTGATCAACCTACGCTTGAGCATGTGACTTATATATTTGAGCATATACTAAAACGACCTATGATTGAAAGAAATGCCAAACAAGCGGAAGTGCCTGATAATTGCACCGTATTAAAAAACGAAAAAGGTACTGCGCCAGGAATGCTTTTTAAATTGAAGGAGAAGATAATTGTATCATTGCCGGGAGTGCCCTTTGAAATGAAATGGTTAATGAGTAATCATGTGCTTCCAATAATTCCTCAATTATTTAATACAGGATTTATTGAGCATAAAACACTGCTTACCGCAGGGATTGGGGAATCTTTTTTAGCAGAAATAATTAAGGATTTTGAAGAAGGGTTACCA
>JAYTXG010000523.1:0-3330 GCA_043743375.1 Sphingobacteriia bacterium | reverse complement strand
TGAAATATAAAGATAAATTAGAAATTTCTTAGGATTTAATTCAATTATTACGTTTTCAAAAGAAGAAAATAATTTGAACTACAACTCAAGAACCGAAAGCTTATTAAATGATCATATTTAACAATAAAATTGTATTTTTAATTACTTTATTTTTTTAATTAAAAGTAATGTTAACGCACCACCAAAACTAAATTACCTTAATTATGATTAAAAAAATTTCACTTCTATTACTAGCTAGTTTTATTTGCCTGCTAACCATGGCGCAAAAAATAAAAAGTACCGGAATGGTTTCAGACGACCAAGGCAAACCATTAGCTGGAGCTAGTGTTTTCAATAAAGGAACAAAAGAAACAGTTGTAACTAATAGCACAGGTGCATTTACCATTACTGCCGAAAAAGGAGCTGTTTTATCTATTAGTTTTATTGGATTTGAAACAAAAGAGATAAAATTTAATGGCGAAGCTTCTGATCTAAACATTAAGTTGACTTTATCTGAAAAAGGACTTAATGAAATAGTTGTATTAGGATCAAGGGGAATTGGACGATCAAAATTGGAAAGCGCAGTTCCAGTTGATCGATTTGATATTAAAACCCTAATCACCGATATCCCGCAAACAAATATCACTAGCATACTAAATTATGTAGCACCTTCTTTTAATTCAACACCTCAGACAGTTTCTGATGGTACTGATCATATTGATCCGGCATCAGTAAGGGGTTTGGGTCCAGATCAAACATTGGTATTATTGAATGGGAAAAGACGGTACTCAACTGCATTGGTAAACTTGAATGGAACTATGGGTCGCGGATCAGTTGGTACAGACTTAAATGCCATACCTGCCGCTGCTATTGATAACATAGAGTTATTGCGAGATGGTGCGGCCGCACAGTATGGTTCTGATGCAATTGCTGGGGTAATAAATATTCAACTCAACAATAATATCAACAAAGGGAAAGCCACTTTAACCTATGGTGCAAATACAACAAGTTATCAAGCATACACACACCTCAATTCGGGAAATTTTGTTTCAGGTATAGATCCAATATATGTTAAGCGGTCAGTAACTGATGGGCAGATGGTTCAGGGAACGGTGAATTATGGTTGGCAGTTAGGAAAAAGAAAAGGTAGTTTTATTAACCTTACAGGTGTATTTGAAAAACGTGAACCGACTGTTAGGTCTGGAGAGAGAGCTGGTAATATAGACGACCGTAAACCTGGCGATGCAGGTAGTACGTTCTTGTTAGATAGTCTTGGTGTAAATCGCGAATATTTTCAAATGCGTGTTGGTCAGTCCAAAACCCAAAATATTCAAGGGGTTATTAATGGAGCAATTAAATTTAAAAACGAATCTGAATTTTATTTTTTTAGTATTTTAGGTCAGCGGATTGGCAATTCAACCGGCTTTTATAGGATGCCTTTTCAAGCCACCAATATTCCTGCTATTTATCCAAAAGGCTTTTTACCTGAGATTGCTTCAACCATTTCTGATGTATCACTTGGAGCTGGGTTAAAAGGTAAATGGGGTGATTGGAATTATGATCTGAGCAATGTATATGGCCAGAATACGTTTTCATTTAATATTCAGAATACACTAAATGTTTCTGCTTATTATAACAATAATAATTTTAGACAATCCACTTTTGATGCAGGAGTTTTACAATTCCGTCAGAATACAACCAATTTCGATCTTTCAAAGAATTTCAAAGATGCATTAAAAACCAACTTGGCTTTTGGAGCTGAATTCCGTACAGAAAATTACCAGCAGAAAGCAGGTGAAGAAGCCTCATGGGCAAATTATATGCGACGTACAAACGGAGTAGTTGATATATTAAATGGAGCACCAACTACAGTAAAATTAGCAGATGGAACAACTGGCATTCCTGCAGGAGGATCTCAAGTTTTTCCTGGTTTTAGACCCGATAACTCCATCAACAGAAGCAGAAACTCTTTTGCTCTGTATACCGATTTAGAATTGGAACCTTTTAAGGGCTTTTTAATTGATGGCGCACTTCGTTATGAAAACTATTCCGACTTTGGAGGAAACTTAAGCGGTAAAATAGCAGCTAGATATAAAATAGACAATCATATTAATTTGCGGGGCTCTATTAGTACAGGTTTTCGTGCCCCTTCTTTACAACAAAAATATGTAACCAAGACTTCTACCGTTTTTCAGGGTGGTGTAGCATTTGATGATGCAACATTGCCAAACGATAGTAAAGCGGCAGAACTTTTGGGCATACCTAGTTTAAGACCTGAAATTTCTAATAGCGTTAGCTTGGGCGTTACAATGAAGTACGGCAAATTTACATTTACCGTTGATGGTTTTAGTACAAGGGTTAACGACAGAATAATACTTACCGATGCCTTTGCTGGTAAAAATGGAGGAACACCCCAAGAACAGCAGATATATGATATTTTACTTGCTAACAATGCATCAAGAGCAGTATTCATGACCAATGCTGTTGATTTGCGTACTTCTGGAATTGATGCGATTGCTTCTTATAGTTTTAAAATGCCTCAGAACCAATCACTGAAATTTGAATTTGCTACCACACTTTCTACTCGTGAAATTTTAGGTGATGTAAAATCTTCTACACAATTAAAGGGCCGAGAACACATTTATATGAGTCCAATAAACAGGGCCTTATTAATTGAAGGTAACCCGCAAGTAAAAGGTAATCTTTCCATTTCTTATAAAATCAACAAATTCAATGTAATGATTCGGAATACTTATTTTGGTAAAGTGGTTCATTTAGAAGGCGCCTCTTTAGCAGCTGCATTAGGTACTCAATGGTTTTACAGACAGGAATTAGCAGCCAAAGTTATCACAGATTTAACTGTTGGATATCGTTTATCTAATACCATAAGAATATCTGCAGGTACCAATAATTTATTGGATGTTTATTCAGATTTATTAACGGCTTCAATTGGTAGTTATAACCGATTGGATATTGTTCCCACTAGCCCTACCTACAATACCTTTGTAGAGAGTAGATCAGCAAAAGATGCTGGTGTTGTGAATAATAATGGCGTTACCTCAAATAACCAGTTTAATTATTCTAGAAGGGTTACCCAACTTGGAATGAATGGGCGCTATGTGTTTATGAAATTTGAAGTGAGTTTTTAATATCAAACTAACTATTTATTGAAAGACCCTGCATTTGTAGGGTCTTTTTTTTGGTATGAAACGCTAAACTCATAAAGGGAAATAGGAATATATAAAATAGAAGTATTTGTTTAAATATGGAAAGGTGTTTTATACTGAGATATAAAGCATAAATTAGAGACTTCTTATAAATCAGCTGATTAATTTATTTATTCAAGTATTG
>JAYTXG010000522.1:0-1789 GCA_043743375.1 Sphingobacteriia bacterium | reverse complement strand
ACGGCAGGTATATTCAAAACCCTTTACATCAAAACTATTATTGCTTTCTTCAAAAAAGCGGCGCAGGTTTACAGAAGCTAAATTGCATGCAGTGTTATCTAAAAACATATACTCACTGCAAGGGTTACTCGCTCTTATGGGCCCTCCTTCCGGGCAGGTATGCCATTCGTTAATAGTAGTGTCGTATTGTGTACCCGGGTCGGCACATCTCCATGCTGCGTAATTAATTTGTTTCCAAAGATCCCTCGCTTTTACCCGCTTCATTATTTTTCCATTACTTCTTCCTTTTAGCTCCCACTCGCCATCCTCATCCAATGCTTTAAAAAATGAATTGGGTATACGAACAGAATTATTACTGTTTTGCCCACTTACTGTTTTGTATGCTTCGCCCTCATAATCGCTCTGGTAACCTGCTGCAATTAATGCAGCAACTTTATCTTCCTCACCTGATTTCCAGTTTATAAAATCTTCTATTTCCGGATGATCCAAATCAAGACAAACCATTTTTGCAGCACGGCGTGTGGTACCACCGCTTTTAATGGCCGCAGCAGCCCTGTCACCTATTTTTAAAAAACTCATCAGGCCACTGGAAGTACCACCGCCACTTAGTTTTTCGCCATCGCCACGGATGCTGCTGTAGTTGGTACCGACACCACTTCCATATTTAAATATCCTTGCTTCTCTTACCCAAAGATCCATGATACCGCCTTCATTTACCAGGTCGTCATCTACACTTAAAATAAAACAGGCATGGGGTTGTGGCCGTTCGTACGCGGAGGTTGATTTCTTTAACTGGCTGTCTGCCTGGTCAACAAAATAATGCCCCTGTGGTTTTCCTGTAATACCATACACTTCATGCAAACCTGTATTGAACCATTGCGGGCTGTTTGGTACGCAAGCCTGGTTTAATATAGAGTATACCAATTCATCATAAAAAATTTGTGCATCATTTGCTGTAGCAAAATAATTATACCGTTCGCCCCAAACCCTCCAGCAGTATGCCATACGATGTGCTACCTGCTTTATAGTTGTTTCTCTGCCGGTGCTTCCATCTGGCTGTGGTACACCTGCTTTGCGAAAATATTTTTGCGCCAGTATATCTGTTGCAATCTGGCTCCACTGTTTTGGAACCTCAACATTATCCATTTGAAAAACAATTTCGCCGCTGGGGTTTTTTATGATAGAAGTACGGTAATCGTACTCAAACATATCGTAAGGTGAAACGGCTTCGTTGGTAAACTGGCGGTTGAAAGCAAGACTCTCGTTTATTTTTTTCTGTGCTGGCATAAAGATGAAGCAGGTTGACAGGTTAGGTAATTTGTAAATACTGTTAACGAAAATATTTGTTGTTGATGAACATTCAAACGGGTAAATATTAACAGGTGTGGACAAATCAGGTGGATAAATCCCCATAGTTAATAGCACCCTGCATTTGCTGATTTTTCAACACTATTTTATAAAATATTTCCCGATTTCGATTAAATTTTTCCCGATGTTTTTACATAACAAAAATTATGAAGGCCTATAGCTGTTGAAAATGATTTTCTGCTAAAAAAGTTTGGTTGCTGATACAGAATAAAATGAGTAGGTATCTTTATTGCATGAGAACAGTAATACAAAGGGTAACTGAAGCAAGTGTAACAATTGATAATACCATAAAAGCTTCCATCAGCAATGGCCTGCTGGTATTGCTGGGCATTGAAGATGCCGATACAGCAGAAGATATAAACTGGCTGAGCAATAAAATTATTAACCTGCGCATTTTTGATGATGCAGATAAAGTTCCCAA
>JAYTXG010000521.1:0-5550 GCA_043743375.1 Sphingobacteriia bacterium | reverse complement strand
TGATTAAGCAGCCATGGCATACTGAGTATTGCCAGTTAATGTTTGAATATTCAGATTAAAGTGCTAATTATCCAACGCACTGCATGCTTACACCAACCGTAACTAATGCTGTCAAAACCAACACGGCCCCAAAAAGAATTAAGAGTTATGAATTATAAATTAAGAATTTTGAATTAAGAATTAAGAATCTTGAGCATATAGTAAAGGTAGCTGTAAAACACCAACACTATTTAAACAATCTCCAAAATATAATTCCAATACAATTACAAACTAGGTTTATACCAAAAAAGCTATAACAGTACTTAAAAAGAATAATCATACCCTTTCAGAGTTAAAAAAAATGTAATATAATTTTATAGCGATCTCCAATAAAAAAATACAGTTATTGATTTTATTCTTAATTTAGATGTAGATATATATTTACATCTCTAATGACAAGAAAGTGGCAAACAACATTTTGTGGAATACCAAAAGTAATTTTCTTTCTGCTATATCTGCCCTTCATATTTATACAAGGATTCTCATATTATCAACAAACTCAATCTCTAGATAAAGTTGACACACAGATTTGTACCTATAAAAATATTACTTGTTTAAAAGGTTCAAACACAAAAGTTTACAGCAATAAGGCTCCAAAAAAATCAAATGTTCGTTTAAATAAAAGATTTGAACCTTCTAACATACTACTGTGTAATAATAAGTTTTTAGAGATTACATATTTTAAAAATGTAACTCCTCTTTTTAATAACTATAACAATCCGTTTTTTTATTCCGCTTATTCATTAACTAACACTACTAGGGGGCCCCCGCAAGTTGTTTAACATTTTTCTGTTTATCAACATTGTTCAATTTAATAATTTTATATGCTAGCCTCTTTTATAAAAAGGTGTATTACTGTATTCAGTATTTTATTAATAATACTATCATCAAATGTATTTGCCCAAACAAAAAAATATTCATTATCCAGCCTTATTTTAAGTGCTCACAGTTATCAGCCAGTACTGATGCAAAAAAAAGCATTGATTGAATCAAGCAAAGCTTTTATCACCGATACCAAACATTCCTTTTTACCACAAGTTAAATTTGGTGAGCAGTTAGATCTCGGCTCGGCCAATTCAGTTGCAGGTAGTTTTTTCACGTTAGGTATTACTCCGTCTACCTCGGGCGGCATCCGCGAAGCAAACATCGGACAGCCCATTACTAGCAATGTTGCCGTTATTTACAGCGAATATGAGCTCGAAAATTTTGGACTCAATCAGGCTAAATTAAATACTGCTTCATCATACCTAAAACTTGCAGAAACCGATCTGAAAAAAGAGCAATATTTCCTAGATTTTAATATTGCCAAACTATATTTAAATATTCTCAGAAATCAATACCGCCTCGGCGCTGATAGGCAAAATATAGACAGGTATCAAAGCGTTTTCAAAGTGATTCAGGCGCTTACCGTAGCAGGTATTAAGCCCGGTGCTGATTCGTCTTTGGCTAAGGCGGAACTCTCTAAAACTAAAATTAGTTTTAATCAAACACTGGGGATTGTAAACCAATTAAAGGAGCAATTAGCTTATTTAACTGGAATACCAGGAAATAGTATATCGGTAGATTCCTTACCCATCAACCCGATGAACAAAATACCCACAGCAAGCGATTTTTCCATGGACAGCATTAATAATCCTCTGGTAGATTTTTATGCTAAAAAAAGAGATATTTATGTAGCTAACCAACGCCTCATCAGCAAAACTTATTTGCCTAAAATTTTACTGGCGGGAAGTTCGTGGGCAAGAGGTTCGAGCATACAATACAACGATCAATATAAGTCACTTTCAACTGGTTTGGGTTATCAGCGTTTTAATTATGCAGTGGGAGTTGCTTTTGTGTACAATCTTTTTAATGGTATTACTAAAAGAGATAAGCTTGCCATTAACCGCTACCAGTTGCTGGCAAGTGAATATGATTTGCAGCAACAAAAATTATTCCTGCAATTAACATCCAATCAGGCCGATAATGCACTTCAAACCACACTTGCTAACTTAACAGAATTGCCTGTACAGTTTCAATCGGCACAAGATACTTATCAGCAAAAAATGGCGCAGTATAAAGCAGGCATCATCTCTTTGATTGACCTCACCAATGCATCATTCGTATTATACAGGTCGCAGACTGATTACATAGAAACCTTGTACGACTGGTATATGTCTCAGTTAGACAAAGCCACTGCCACCGGTAACCTTACTCAATTTATTCAAACAATAAAATAATTTATTATGGTACGAGCAGCATTAAAAAGGCCCATTACCATAATGGTACTTTTTACAGGATTGTTGTTATTTTCTTTTATGGCAATCAGGAAAATACCTATTGATATTTTCCCCAAACTAAATCTGCCAACTATTTATGTAATTGAATCTTATGGTGGCATGAGTCCGCAACAAATGGAAGGCTTTTTTGCCACACGTTTGCAAGACCAGTTTTTATACGTGAATGGTATTAAAAATATGGAAAGTAAAAATATACAGGGCCTTACACTGATTAAACTTTCCTTTTACGAAGGCACCGATATGGCCGAAGCATCGGCGCAGGTGGCCTTACAGGTTAACAGGGCTTCCAAGTTTTTTCCACCAGGCGCTTTGCCGCCACAGGTAATCCGCTTTGATGCCTCTTCATTACCTGTAGGACAGTTAGTTTTCAACAGCAAAACAAAATCCTTAAAAGAAATATATGATCTCGCTGTAACACGTGTTCGCCCAATGTTTTCGAATGTTGCTGGCTTATCAGCGCCTCCACCGTTTGGTGCCAACTCAAGATCGGTTGTAGTGAGTGTGGATCCAGAAAAATTACGTCGATATAATTTATCACCTGACCAGGTAGTGGAAGCTATTTCCAAAAATAACAGCATAAGTCCTTCAGGTAATTTACGGGTTGATAGCATTATGTATGTGACTACAGTAAACTCTTTGGAAGAAAAAGTGCAACATTTTGAAGACATTCCTATAACTACAAATGGAGCAAATGCAGTGTTCATACACGACATTGGTACTGTAGCTGATGCCGCTGATGTAACTGTAGACTATGCACTAATAAACGGTAAACGCTCTGTATATATTCCTGTAGTAAAAACAGCTGATGCTTCTACTTGGGCTGTGGTGCAATCGTTAAAAAGTAAACTGCCGGAAATGCAAAGCCTTTTACCTGATGACGTAAATATTGGGTACGAATTTGATCAGTCTGTTTTTGTGATCAATGCTGTAAAAAGTTTAATGACAGAAGGAATATTAGGTGCTATTCTTACTGGACTAATGGTATTGTTATTTTTAAAAGATTGGAGAAGCAGTTTGATAGTGGTGATAACGATTCCTATAGCCATATTAAGCAGTGTTTTGTTTCTAAATCTTGCTGGGCAAACCATTAATATAATGACGCTGAGTGGACTTGCTTTGGCCATTGGAGTTTTGGTTGACCAAGCCACAGTAACGATTGAAAATATACATCAGCACTTGGAAATGGGCAAAAACAAAAAGCAGGCTATTCTTGATGCTTGTGAAGAAATTTCTTTTCCATTGTTACTGATTTTGTTGTGTATCCTCGCTGTATTTGCTCCGTCTTTTGTAATGAATGGTGTGCCGAAAGCAATGTTTCTCCCACTTTCTTTGTCCATCGGTTTTGCCATGATTGTTTCTTTTATTGCAGCACAAACATTGGTGCCAGTTATTGCCAACTGGATATTAAAAGAAGACATGTTTCATTATCATCATGAACAGCAACATGCCCATGCAGGGTTGGCTTTGGATGAAAGAGAGATTGCTCAAATAAACTTGCATAGTGAGCAAGATATAAAACACCCTGAAGAAAATGGATTTTTTCAACGTATAAAAATATTGCTTTCAACAATACTTGAAAATTGGATGCCTAAGAGAAAGCTAATCGTATTGGGGTACCTTGTTTTATCATTGGCATCAGCAGGTGCATGTTTTATTTTTATTGGAAAAGACTTGTTGCCGAAAACCAACAATGGACAGTTACAAATTAGGATTAAAGAACCAGATGGCACTAGGCTGGAGCAAACAGAAAGAGTAACAAAAGGTATACTTGAGGTTATTGATAAAACCACCAATGGCAATATAAAAATTAGTTCTGCCTATGTAGGTCTGATACCAAGTAGTTATGGATCCAGTAATCTTTATATTTTTAACAGCGGTACACATGAAGCCCTTCTGCAGATTAATCTGGATGAGAATTACAAAACCAACCTTGATGAATTAAAAGACAAATTAAGGCAGAATATTAAAGTGGCTTACCCTTTACTGAATATATCTTTTGAACCCATAGAACTAACTGAAAAAATTATGGCTCAAGGAGCTTCTACCCCAATTGAAGTTAGGGTGGCTGGCAAAAACTTTGATGAACTAAAATTGTATGCAGAAAGGTTGGAAGATAGTTTGAAACAAATCAATTACTTGCGAGATGTACAAATATCGCAGCCATTAAAATTTCCTACTATTAAAATCAACATTGATCGTTTTCGTTTAGCACAGATGGGGCTTAATCTAAACGAAGTAGCAAGGAGTATAACTGATGCAACTTCTTCAAGCAGGTTTACTGAAAAAATTCAATGGCTTGATCAGAAAGTTGCTTACACTTATCAGGTACAGGTACAGGTGCCGGAATACCTAATGAACTCCATCGAACAATTGCAATCTATTTCATTGGTTAAAGGAAAATCAAGACCCATTTTATCAGACATTGCACAAATGACAGTTGACACTTTACCAGGTGAATATGACCGCGCAGGACCCCGTCGTTTTTTAACAGTTAGTGCAAATATTTATAAAAAAGACCTCGGAACTGCAACCAATGCCGTGCAAAAAGCTATCATCTCCTTAGGCTCACCACCTAAAGGATTAGTGGCAGAAGTAAAAGGCATGTCATCTTTATTAACTGAAACACTGGATTCATTACAAACAGGTTTACTAGTTGCAATCATAGTAATATTATTGTTATTGACAGCTAATTATCAATCTTTGGGAGTTTCAATTTCAGTTTTATCTACTATACCAGCAGTATTGCTGGGAGCATTATTATTACTTCTAGCCACAGGTGCCACACTAAACCTACAATCGTACATGGGCATTATAATGAGTACTGGTGTTTCTGTAGCTAATGCTATACTGATTGTAACTAACGCCGAAGATTTGCGTTTACAATACAAAGACCCATTTAAAGCTGCCACAGTTGCAGCAAGCGTTAGATTACGTCCTATATTAATGACAAGTCTTGCTATGATTGCTGGAATGATACCAATGGCAAGTGGTCTAGGTGAATCAGGTGATCAGTCTGCACCATTGGGCCGTGCAGTTATAGGTGGCCTGATTGCTTCCACTTTTGCAGCCTTATTTATAGTACCCTTAGTATACGGCTGGGTTAGGCAAAAATCATCTTTTGAATCATCCACTTTATTACCAAAAAACAGTAACATCTAAATTTATTTACATGAAATATTATATTCATTTAATTTTATTTTTGGGATTATATTCTTGTTCTCCAAAAAATGAA
>JAYTXG010000520.1:0-2962 GCA_043743375.1 Sphingobacteriia bacterium | reverse complement strand
AACAAATGGCTAACTGATAGCACATTGAGCAACGCTTTTAACTATTCAGAAAATATTAATGCTGCATACCTTAACCTCAATAAAAAAATGGGTAAATGGATGGTGCAGGCTGGTGTAAGGCTTGAGAATACTAATTATAAAGGCTTACAATCTTCCCTTTCACAAAAATCAGATTCAAGTTTTAACCGTAATTACACCAGTCTTTTTCCAACAACATTTATAAGCTATGAGATGAATGGCAGTAACCAGTTTGCACTTTCTATCGGTCGCCGTATAGACAGGCCTGCTTATCAACAATTAAATCCTTTTATTGGCTTTATTGATAAGTACACCTACTCAACAGGCAATCCTTTTTTGCAGCCGCAGTTCAGCACCAATATTGAGTTGAGCCATTCCTATAAAAACATTTTAACCACTACGATCAATTACAGTGTTGTACATGATATGATAAACGAAACCCTTATACATAAAGACTCTGTAATTATACGAAGTGTTGGCAATATTGGTACAAGGTATAATTATGGCATTACAGAAAGTGCCACTATCCCCTTTAGCAAATGGTACAGTGCTACGGTTTTTGCAAACCTGTATCAAAACAAATATACCGGCGAAATTAACGGCTATCCGTTCAATGCAAAACAACTTACACTTTCATTGAATGTAAACAACCAGTTCAGCTTTGCAAAAGGCTGGTCGGCAGAGTTATCTGGCAACTACATAAGCCGTAACCGGGATGAAGGGCAAGCTATTATACTACCTTTCGGACAGTTATCTGCTGGTATTGCAAAACAACTATTAAATAACAAGGCAAGCATCAAGTTTAATGTAAGGGATATTTTTTATACTCAAAACCCAAAAGAAATTCAGAACTTTCAGGATGTGCAATCAACACTAAAAATAAACAGGGATACCAGGGTATTTAATATTGCGTTTGTGTATAGGTTTGGCGCATCTATAAAATCTAAACCGGCAAGTTCCCTACCAACTGATGAGCAGCAAAGAGTAAAAGTAAATTAGTTTACATGAGCAATTTAAATACGGGAGATTAAAATATTATTATGGAACAGTAATTTTTCGCCTATAATATTTTATTTAATAGTAAAACTTTATCTCTGTAATTTTAACTTCAGTTTAAATAGATTATCCCACATGTTTTAATTTTCAAATGGTTTCGATATGAAAAAATATTATATGGTATTTTCATTTGTTTCCTTGCTTTATGCATTCGGTGCTTTTGCACAGCTTAAATCTGGGGAGTCTTTTTTAAAAGTGAATCATACTACTATCTCTGTTAATAATGCGGATTCAATGCATTCAGACACTTCACAATATGTAAGCAACAAAACCATAACGCATTCTGTATTTTTTAATGACCCAGAAGGCAATGTGCTCGAGTTGCATAAAGATCCGGCTCAGTAGCAAATCATTCTAAACAACAAAACAATAAGATGTATGAGTAAATTAACGAAGCTGGATTTTATTCCGGTTAATTCAGATATAGCCTGGCTACTGCTAAGAGTTTGGCTAGGGTTAAGTTTGTTTATTATGCATGGCATTGAAAAAATCGCCGGGTTTTCCACTATGCAAGGCCACTTCCCTGATCCAATTCATATTGGAAGGACGCCGGGATTAATTTTCGCGTTACTTGCTGACAGTATTTGTTCCATACTGGTAGTTTTGGGACTGTTTACTAGGATCGCCTCGGGCATTATTGTATTAAACCTACTGGTGGTTTTTATTTTTTTACATGGATTTTCTTTTGATAAGGAGCATGCCCAGCTGGTTTATGTTTATCTAGGTGGATATTTAGCCATTTTTATTTCAGGTGGAGGTAAATATTCCATCGGTAAATAACATCACAAACTTACGCTCCGGCAACATTTATAAAATCCAACATAATTATATGTAATGAATTGATGATAATTAGAGACGACAAAATGTAGAGAGCACAACAGATAGTTATTGCCATCTGCTTCCTGAGGAACATGTGTGATGGGATGAATGTTATGACTATTTTCTATACAACTAATGCCATATTTAAGGACCGGATGGTAGCTCCCTAACTTAAGATTGGTTTTATCATTCGGATTTGGTTCTTTTAATATTCAGGGAATTAATTTTCCCTCCATTTCGGGTTTCTTCTGCTGCGTGTGCAATAAGAGTATCACCTGATTGTAAAGGACCAAAGACTTCCGTTTTGCCTTCAAAAGTCCGCCCCATTTTTACAGGAACCCAAACCCAGTGTTGTTGTTGTGTTTTTATAATAAAAATACCCAGTGTACTATTTAGTACAGCAGAAACAGGAATAGTAAAAGCGTCTTTATTTACTTTTAGAGGAATTGATACTTCCGCAATCATACCCGGTAATAAATTTTTCTCGGTATTCATTACATCCATCTCAATATGTTGAGACCGAAGTTTAGAATCCAATACTCCTGACAGACGCGATAGTCTGGCCTTAAATACTTTCCCTTTAAGTGAACTAATTTCAAAATTTACTTCCGTGTTATGACTCAAATAAGCGGAGTATGCTTCGGGTACACTTACAATTAACCTGAGTTTTTGATGTTCCTGTAAGGTAAATATTGGCTGATCAGAACCCTTACCTGTTGGTCCTACATAAGCTCCTGCACTTACATTTCGATTGGTAATAACACCATCAAATGGAGCACGTATCTGTAGATATGCTTTTGTATCATTCACCTCTCTGTATGCAGATTTTGCAGCCTCTAATTGTGCTAGATCCGACTGCTGTCTGGCATTGGCCTGATCCAAATCATTGCGCGAGATGGTACCAGGGGTTTTACTCGTTTCAGACAGACGATTGTAATTGGCTTTACTAGCAATAGATATTGCCTCTTGAGACTTCAATTTAGACGCTGCAACGGATAGTTGTGAATTAATTTCAGGTGCTTCCAGTACCGCTAATAAGTCTCCCTCATGCACTTCGCTACCAACGTCA
>JAYTXG010000519.1:0-1580 GCA_043743375.1 Sphingobacteriia bacterium | reverse complement strand
TTTAAAAATGATTACTTGCGGAAAGAAGCCGAGCTCTATATCGATTTTATTGCGCAAGGTTCAGTAGTAGAAGAAAATAAATTCATGTTCAAAAGCCTTAAAGAAATAAATGAAGGAAGTGTATTCATGAATAACTGGGTTTATGAAAAAAGTAAAGCACTTTTAGATAAAAACAAATTGGTTGCTGTTCTTGGAGGCGATCATAGTACACCTTTGGGATTAATGAAAGCGTTAGCTGATAAGCATGGCGATTATGGTATTTTACAAATAGATGCTCATTGCGATTTGAGGGTTAAGTACGAAGAATTTAATTACTCTCACGCATCTGTAATGCACAATGCTTTAACAGAAATTCCATCCATTACAAAACTAGTGCAAGTTGGAGTTCGCGATTATTGTGAACAAGAATGGGATTATATATGCGGCAGTAATTTTAAAATTGTTACTTATTTCGACAAATTAATTAAAGAGCGATTATTTGAAGGGCAACCTTGGAAATTAATTGTTGATGAGATCATTAAAAATCTTCCTCAAAAAGTATATATTAGTTTTGATATTGATGGATTAGATAGAAAACTTTGTCCTAATACAGGCACACCTGTTGCTGGAGGCTTTGAAAGTGAAGAGATCATTTATTTAATTAGAAAGGTAAAAGAAAGTGGAAGAGAATTGATTGGATTTGATTTAGTAGAAATTGGCGTTGGACAAACCGATTGGGACAGTAATGTAGGCGCAAGAATTTTATGGAGGCTTTGTAATATAATGGTATCATAATGATTAAGACTTACGATTACATCATCATTTTAAAAAAGAAAAGCAATAGTAAGGTTGATGGTATTAGTCAGCTTATGTTGCTGCTATCGATTATTGCTTTTATTGGCAGTGCATATGCAAACCCTGCAAATAGTATGAAGCCATTGCTAATTTCGGTATTGATTCTTGGCTGGTGGATTTTCTGTAATCTGCAAAAAAGAAAAGGCACAGCCCCATCATATCGGTTAGCATTATTATTTGCAGCTATTGGATGGTATTTTCAAAAGGAGGGTATTTGGATTTCTTTGATTTATTTAATGGCAGCTGTTTTAGAAAAACAAGTTAAATTTCCTCAAGAAATTGCATTTGATGAATTAGAAATTGTGCAAAATAGCTTTCCCAAAAAAAGGAATAGTTGGGATGAGGTAAATAATGTGATTTTAAAAGATGGATTACTTACGATTGATTTAAAAAACAATCACCTTATTCAAAAAGAAGTAGACGCCGAAGTAACAGAACAAGTGGAAAAAGAATTTAATGAATTTGCAACAGAGCAGATTAAAAAAAGTATCGCTTCAATTGAGAATTAACTGAATTATGGCCAATAATCCACTCTTGCTTTACTCCGATGGAGAAGGAAATATTTTTGAGGATGAAACACTCTATGCTGCTGGTAGAGCTGGTTGGGATGCATTTGAAGTGCCTGATGATCTATGGATTGAATTACCTGAAGGTGGCAACTTATATGAATTACCTGGAAGAAGAAGTATTGGTATTGATACTACTACTGGCGAAATGCGTTTATGTGAAAAAGGTTGGGCAGTAGC
>JAYTXG010000518.1:0-3930 GCA_043743375.1 Sphingobacteriia bacterium | reverse complement strand
TGATCTCCATTAGTTGTGCTCGTACCAATAGTCGTTTGACTAGGAAAATTATAACAATCAGACATCACGAGTTCAAATGACAAACTCAGCGTATCGTTTGGATTAAAGAACAGGGAATCTGAATAGAATTTAGGATAGAACATCTTTCTTTTACTTTCCAAACACAGACGCATAAGGCTATCAGCACCATTTTTTGTTTTTGACCATGGACCATAAAATTTTATTTGCAACTTTATATTCCCATTAATCGGGCAAAATTGGGTTATTCCAAATATTCTCAAGTAGTTAGCGGCTGAATCAGCAGAACTTAAAGCTCCATTATTAAAATAAGTAACAGTACCACGATCGTCAACAAGTTGAATCAATTTCTTATCAACAGGATAAGAAACTTGCTGACCATCAAGAAGTGCTTTAAAGTAATAATCAGCAGCACTGTCATTTTTGTCAAACTGATAATTATTAATAAATGCCCGTTGATTATCCCAAGTAATCTGGTCTCCGGTTTCAGTTTTTTTTGTACAAGTTAAAAGAGTTAAAGCACTAGAAAAAAACAAAAAAATCTTAATGATTCCTATTTTCATATTCCTAAGTTTTATTCGTTAAAATAACCTAAATCTACTGCACTTTTATCTGAATTGTTACTTTACTAGAAAGTTCGCCACAAGGAGATTTTGTTTGCATATCCAAGCTTCCCCAACCAGATCTAAACCACCGAACTTGAACTGAATAACCAGCTTGACCAACAACAGAACCCAATACTTGACCAATTGAGCCGGTTAAATTCACAACTAACTTAGCACCAGGCTGATTGACATTACCAGTTATGTAATAAGTTTCAGTTGTGCTGCTGCGCGGTCTATTATTACCATTCAAGAAAGATGGACTTCCTGGATTGTGGATTAAACTATAAAAATTATCAGATATGCCATAAATTACACGCGATTTTACAATCCGAAATAAAGCGTATTGATATACGCTTTTTTCCAGTATGGGTTGAAGACCTTAAAAAAATCGGCTTTGACAATTTTCCCCAACTCCAACAGACTTATACCGCTTATAATTGGTTCATAAATGAAAATGTAAGCATAAATATCAACTTGAAAAAAAATCGGACCAGTTTGCATTCTATAATAACCCCAAATTAAAAATGGAACTAAAAGATAAACGTAATATCAAAAAAGCAATTTAGGATGCATAGTAAAAGTATTTCAAACAAAAAATTGGCGATAGCTCGATTCCAGAAAAGAAATTGTAAATATTGTTTCTGAAAACCAACTTTCGCAATTCTTAAAATTTAATATAAACCGAGTTTGGATGCAAAATTAATCATAATCTTAAGCAAGAAAATAATTGTCGAAAAATGTATTTTAGGCACTATTAAATGCCTTTAAATCACGATTGCACTATATTTATAATTATGCTTTATTCTAATTTTTATCCACAGGCTCCATTACTACATACACAATCCCAATATGTGCTAGATATATTATCCAACGCGATATTGTATATTGATAATGCGTTTGACAATATCGATTGTAAATTCGAATTCGCGATGTAAGCTTTTGCTGCTGACCACGGAGATTGGTAGTTGCTCCAAGAACCAATAACTGCTCCAAAAGCTATATTCCATACATCCACCTGAATTGAATTAAATGCAAAGGTTGCCTGATTATAACTATAAGCGAATGAATCGTAACAACTTCGTTTAGCATTCAAAAGCGAAGAAGAAAATAAAACTATTATCACTAAGAAACATACTTTTTTCATGTTTAAAAAATTTATTGAGTTTTAAAATTAATTTTTATTACCATTATTATTTTTCCTTGAATTAAATACAGATTCTAAACTAAGCCGAGTTGAAACATTATCTTGTCTCAAAATTGCATTTTGATCACTTATGGAAATCTTGTTAAACTCTGGAAATTTTTTATGAATTAAGAATAGGGCGTTAAATGCCTTTTCTTCGGCTGACAGGTACTCCTCTGAACCAACGATTCCAGCTTCTTTGTATATTTTGTGAATTTCTTCTCCAGTTTTCATCCTGTAAGAATTATTTTTTAAATATCTGTTCTGTGAATCTGTTAAAGGTAAATATTTTTTCATTGCAATTAATTCAGCAATTTCCTGTGATGCTCCAGCATAATCTTTGTATTCAGCACTGTTTTTAACTTGATCAGCAAGTATGGCGTTGGTGCTTTCTGTATTTGATTTGCAAGCACTAAAGGTTGAAAAAAACAAAACAATGAAAGCCAACAGGCTTGAACCAAACATTTTAGGACTTAAAATTTTTTGTTTCATAAAAAAATTAAATTAAAATTTACCTCTCTGACCGCTTTGAGGCACTTGCGGAAACGCTTGTTTTAATTCTAAATGTTTCGATAACGAATAATCTTGTAGTACAGCAACAATTGCGCACTTGTTTTTGAAAGTACAAGGTGTATTTTAAGGCGCATTAAAAACTCACGTCATCAATGATTATAGCACCGCGAACTAATAACAATAGAAAAAAAATCTCAATGGGTGTCATAGAGTTTTAGTTTTAAATTAACAATGAAGTTTGATTCAAAACCGGTAGGATCCTATTTGCCCAGTTGTAGCACAAAGTTAAGAGGATAAAAACCGCTGCGCAAGCGCAGTTTACACGGTTTTGCACGGGTCAATTTTTGTATTTTTCCACAACTTTACTTTCCCTAAAAAATTGATTTAAAGCAATTTAAAATAAAATTTAGGCTTAATTCTTAATTCTTAATTCTTAATTAATTTTATCAAAAAAAAATCTAAAAACTAATTGTCGTAGCCAATACTGTATTATATTTACGACGTATCAATCAAAACCCAAAACATGGATACGTTTGAAGCCCTAAAAATTATTGTTCAGTATGCGAATAAGCGCAGACTTAAAAACATAGATATACTTGCCAATGAAGACAGTGAATCTATTCATACTCAGTTTTACAAAAAATTGCTCGATGGTTCAATTCGTACAGAAGACGAAGCAATAGCTTTTATCGCAACGGATAATTCTAAGTCGGAGGCGCATTATCGAAAAGTAAAAGCGCAATTCAAGTCTAAACTTTTTAATAACCTTATTTTCTTAGACAGCAGCAATGAAGATTTTTCTAATTTGCAGAGCGCGCATATTAAAATTGTTAATGAATATTGCGCAATCCTTCAAATTTTTAGCAGAGGAATGAATCATGCTGCTGTACCTTTTGCTGAAAATCTATTTAAAGAGGCAAAATGGTTTGAGTTCACTTCTATCGCTTTTGATTTAGCAGATAAAATCGCGGGATTTTATGCCTCACGCTTAGATAAAAAAAACTATAGTTATTTTAAATCGGAAGCTGATTATCAAAAAAATTCGCTCGACTTAGAATGTAGGCTCGGCACATTTTATCATCAACTTGAATTTGATTTAGACGATAAAAGTATTTCTAAAACCAACTTATCAAAAAAGGTAATAGATTTTTATGACTCAATTGAAAATGAGTTGCCAAAATACCCAGCTTTTGCCCTACAATTGCGCGCCAGAGTCATTTCTATGATGCGTTTTACCATTACCAACAATTATGTTAGCGCAGAAAAAATTATAGACGACGCAATAGATTTTTTTGAAGCAAAACCGTTTGAATGTACCCATGCTACCTTAATTTTCTGTAATCAAAAACTATTGTGTTGCATCCAGCTTAAAAAAATTGACATCGCGCAAAAACTTTTTATAAAAATTATCGAGTCAGAGAGGATAAAAAATTCTACATGGTTTAACAATTTGAAATATATGGCGCAAATATATTTACATGCGCGTCAATACAACGAAGCGTACGACCACTTTAAAATTGCTGTAACGGATAGTAATTTAAAACATCAACCTAATGAAATTACCGATTTTTATAAACTTCTTGAACTGTATTTTATAGTTTTAAATAAACT
>JAYTXG010000517.1:0-7027 GCA_043743375.1 Sphingobacteriia bacterium | reverse complement strand
GCAATAACTGGCCCGTTCTTTGAATGTAATTGGAATTCAGCCAATGGCATATTTTCTCTTTGATACAAATCCCAATATTTTTTGGGTGCTACAAATGGCAGATGGGGTTTACGAAATCCAACAGCCATAAAAAATGGGGTGGCTGATTTAGAAAATTTAATCATTTGCTCTTTTGCCAATAAAGCACTTACACCATCTTCGTATGCATTGTCTGGTACATCTACACATTCAGATGCAGGCCCTTTTTTACCACCACCAGTTTCACCATCTTCATCTGGTTTTGTTTTTTCCTCTAATCTTTTAGCGATAGCATCTTTAATTGCTTGTGATTGATAATGCCCTCCAGTAGGTAACCCCAACCCGTTTGCAAAATCAGCTGCTTTTGGTTTTAAATAAGGAATAGTCCAAGAAAATGCATCATCATTTTTTTCAACACAAGTTGGATGATAAATTTTACCAACTCCTGCAGCAGCATATCCTTTTTGAATAAAATACTGAGGAATCGTAACAATGTCTGGATTCATTTCTCTCATCTTTGTTTTCAAATCCCAAACTTTAGTATAATCAGGGCGCATACCAGTCATTATACTTGCACGAGTTGGACCGCAAACAGCCTGTTGAACATAATTACTCATAAACACTGTCCCCATTTTAGCCAACCGATCAATATTTGGTGTTTTTACCAATGTATTTCCGTAACAACCCAATATTGGTTTTAAATCATCAATTGCTATAAACAATATATTTGGTTTGCTTTTTTGCTGAGCTGAAGCAGTAGACATTGTAAAAAAGACAATCAAAATAAAAAAACAAAATCTCATTTCTTATTAATTTAATTAGTAACCTGGATTTTGTTTAATTACAATTGCAGTATTATTATCTATTTCTCTTTGTGGAATAGGCAACAATAATTTATTTGTAGTTACCAAGTTTTGCAAATCAATGACTGTTAATTTAGGATTAGGATAATTTATGTAATGGAAAGGATACATAATTGCAAAATGATCTTTCATCGTTTGTTGAAAAGTGATTGTGGTCATCGTAGTATTGAATCTTACTAAATCAAAAAAACGTTGATTTTCAAATGCAAATTCCAATCTTCTTTCGTCAGACAATGCTTTTTCAAACAGAGCAACTGTATTGATTGATGTTGTAGTTAGTGCCGAATTACCAGTTCTAACTCTAACCTGATTAATCAATCCAATACTTATTGCAGAATTACCTTGAGCTTCTGCTAACATTAATAGTACATCTGCATAACGTAAAACTGGGAAATCATTTTCCGCATCATTGGCAATAGCAACTGCCGACATGTATTTATTTGGATAGAAAATTCTACCAGTATAAATGCCAATATTGGTAATTCGTCTGGGATCTCCACCAAATGCAAATAATGCTGTACTTGCTAATGTGGCAGAAGGTTTTATAGAAAGGGTAATTATAGCACCATTGATAGCAGTTACTGTTGTGCCTTGTGTAATTTGCAATCCTGTAACTGGCATACCAATTGTTATTGAAGGATTGGCAGCTGATAAAGTAATGTTATTGGAAGTTGCAGTAGTTGACCCTGTTGCATTAAATGCGGTATAAGAATTATACAAATCTTGACTAGGTGTATTATACCCTTTACCATCTCCCACAACTACAGCAGACCCACTATTTATGGGTGCCCATAAATTTGGCAAACTAGAACCTAATCCAATTCCACCTGCTTTAAAGCGAATACAAAACATCATTTCCGAATTCATTTCATTAGTAATAGAAAATAAATTTGCATAGGATGCTTGCAAACTATAGTTACTATTTGTAATTATATCTTGTAACAAAATAGCTGCTTCTGCCTTACGATTTAAGGTTAAATAAACTTTAGCTAATAATGCTTTTGCACACCAGCTATTGGCCCTGCCTATATCAGTTGAAGCTATAGAACCAAATTTAGCCGTTGATCCATTATTAATAGTATTCAACAAATCAGCTATTATTAATTTATATACTTCAGCAACGGGAGAACGATTAACTAACTTAGCTTCTTCAGGACTAATAGGCTTATGTACTATAAAAACATCCCCATATAAACGAACCAAGTTAAAATAATGATGCGCTCTAATAAATGTAGCCTCAGCAGATAAACGCTTAACATCTACTGCATTAATTGAAGAGGTAATAGGATCAAATGAGAGCGTTCCTGCACCAGGAGAATAATTTACACCCAAGCTATTTAAAACAAAGTTGGTATTTCGAATATTATAATACGTATTCAACCAATAATTATATAACCCTTGGTGAGATGTAGATGGAAAATACATATCCAAATCACTTAAATCTCTATTAGGAACTGAAACACTTAGTGCGGAGCCTTGTACAGAATTATCACTTCTCAATTCTGTTAGCGTCCATTCATCAGTTAAAGGTGTTTGCATACTATTGTAACAACCATTCAATGCAGTATTCACCTCAGTAGCAGTTGAGTAGTAGTTACTGGCAGTAATATTCGACTGTGGATTCAAATCAATTAGTTTGCTACAACCAACAATACTAAAAGCTGATACAACTAGTAAATATTTTATAATTTTCATAATAATTCGTTTAAAAGATTAAAAGTTGATATCAATTCCGAATGTAAAAGTTTTTTGAATTGGAAAACTTCCTCGCTGATATCCGTCTAATAAAGATGAAGCATATGGTCCACTATTGAATCTTCCTTCAGGATTTAGACCTCTAAAATTACTTCCTGATTGGAAGAAAAGATTTTGTGCTGCAAAATAAACTCTCAGAGAATTTAATTTTATTGCTTTTGCAACAGCGTTGGGCAATCTATAACCAACATTTAATTCACGCAAAGCAAAGTATGAGGCATCTTCAACAACATAATCTGTTAGCATCCAATTGAAACCCACTGCTGAATAGGGCGTTTTCCCATCACCAGGAAACATTGGACTGATCCACCTATTGCTATTGTAAGCCCTATTTTTTTGTTTAGTCTCAACATAGTTTGGATCACCATTAATTAAGCTGCCACCCTTAACACCTTGAAACGTAAAACTAAAATCAAATGATTTATAGTTTATTGTATTGGTTATTCCCCAAGTAAAATCTGGATAAGGATTACCAATAACTGTTCTGTCGTTATTATCAATTATCCCATCACCATTTACATCAACTAATTTTAACCCGCCTGGAATAAACACATTACTTAAAGGACTTGATAGCCCTTTAGCTTTTGCATCATTAATTTCTTGCTGACTATTCCAAACTCCATTCGTTTTAAAACCTAAAAACTGAATTAATGGATCCCCAACTTTGTTTTGATATACTTCAGTTCTTTCTCCTGAATTAAGTAAGAATGCTTCTTTACCCAACTCTAATATTTTATTACGAGTTCTAGCAAGGTTAAAAGAAGTTGTCCATTTGAAGTCTTTCTTCTGAATGTTTACGGTTGATAATTCAATCTCTATACCATTATTTTGTAAACTTCCAATGTTATTATAGTATTGAGGAACACCTGCAATTGCTTGAACAGATTGTAGTAGTAATAAGCGCTCTGTTTTAGATTGATAAACGTCTACAGATAAGTTTATCCTGTTTTTTAATACAGAAATATCTGCTCCGAAATTGGCTGAAAAAGTTCTTTCCCAAGTAATTGTTGAATTGGCAATATTGGTAGGTGAAGTTACTAACCCAGAAGTATTAGTACCTGTTCCCGGACCAAAAGAATAATTTCCTTGGCTTAACAAATCAAAATATGCAAAATCAGCAATTCTGTTATTTCCTGTTGCTCCATAACTGGCCCTTAGTTTTAGTCTACTTAACCAATTTACATCTCTCAAAAAGCTTTCTTGAGATGCTACCCAACCAGCAGATATGGAAGGAAATGATCCCCACTTATTACCAGGTGCAAAATAAGAACTACCATCTGTTCTAAAAATTATCGACAATAAATATTTATTATTATACTCATAATTAATTCTTCCCAAATAAGATACTAAACCAATTTGGTTTTTAGTACCAAATGTTCCTGTTAAATCTAAGGAAGTTGCATTGTTTAAAGTTCTAATATTGTCACTTGGATAATCTAACCCGGTAGTTTGAATTTTATTCGTGTTAGTTTTCTGTGCAGTAAACCCTGCTAAAATACTTATAGTATGTTTATTAAAAACCCTTTTGTAATTAAATGTGTTTTCAGATAATAAATCGATAAATGTAGAGTTTGTGTAAACACCTTTACTAATTGATCCGTCAGTAGAAGCGTTTCTATTGGTATAATTCAATCCATTGGAATAATTTATATAAACACTTGCTAATGATTTAAAATCTAATCCTGGTAAAATATTTACATTCAAATCAAAAGATCCTTGCATACGATATTCATTTACATAGGTATCGTTTCCTAAAACTGATGACTTAGGAGTGTTTTGTGCAGACCCAAATGGGGAAACAGGAATACCTGGAGCCCACAAAGTTCCATCAGGCATCATGCCAGAATAAATAACCGAATTAAAATGCCTAGGCTGAGCAAAATCACCTGCGGTAATACCAGCCCATTGTGCAACAGTATTAACTGCTGCTGCTGTTAACGCATTGTGATAAACTGGTAAAAAACCTGGGAAACGATAAAAATTGGTGAAGTTTTCTGAAGGTGTTATTCTTTTAGAATAAGAAGGATTTAAGTTCATGGTTACTTTAACCCGGTCACTCAACTTAATATCAACTTTTGTTCTTAAAGAATAACGCATAAAATCACTTTTAAACATCATACCCTCATCACGTTGATATCCTCCAGATAAATAATATTGAACATCTTTCTTACCACCAGAAGCACTTAATTGAATATTCTGAAATAAACCAGGCCTTAATGATTCACTCTGCCAATCGGTGCCTTTACCACCTAACATTGTTTGTTCAATTACATATGCAGCTTGATCTCCTGCTGTTACAATATTTCCTTTAGCAGTGCTAAAAGCTAATAATTGTGCAGCTGTAAAACCTAGTGTATATGCTGCGGAATCTTGGTACCGAAATTTTGCTTCGTCATATAATAGATTAGTATATTCTGAACTGCTCATAATATCGTAACGTCTGTAATCTCTTTTCTGCCCAAGAGAATACTTCAAATTATATTTAGGTTTTTCTGCTTTCCCACTTTTTGTTGTAATTAATATTACACCACTTGCTCCACGAGAGCCATAAATTGCAGCAGAAGCCGCATCTTTTAGTACCTCAACTGATTCTACATCTGAAGGGTTTACGAATGCTAAACCATCAGGTATAGGCTGACCATCAACTACAACCAGTGGACTAGCACCTGCGTTTACAGAACTAATACCTCTGATAGAAATTTTTGGAGCTTCTCCTGCAAATTGAGAAGTGTTTTGAATCACAACACCCGCCATTTTACCTTGCAAAGCCTGATCTAATCTTGCTACAGGTATTTCATCTAATCGCTCATTTTTATATTTAGCAACTGCACCAGTTACACTTGTTTTTTTCTGTGTTCCATATCCAATTACAACAACTTCATTATTTTCAATTGGAGCAGAAATCATGGAAACATTAATTGTTGATTGATCATTAATTGGTTGAGTTAATGAGCCAAATCCAACATACGAAAAAATTAAACTGGTAGCACCAGATTTTAATTTAATAGAGAACGTACCATCTTCTTTAGTAACGCTTCCTCCAGAAGATTTATCCCCCACCACAGAAACTCCTTGTAAAGGTTCTCCAGTTTCTTTGTTGGTAACTTTTCCAGTTACCGTTTTTTGCGCTATAATACTACTGCAAGCAACCAGTAGTATTAATAACATCATGGTTTGAATTCTTTTCATAATAGCAGATTTTGGTGTTCTAATCGTTTTGAATTAGTAAAAATATTCGAAGTTGTTCAGGTTTATTTGAATGAATTTGTTTGATTTGTTGAATACAATTAGTACAGTTTAATTTAGTTGCACTAATTGCTAAAACGGGTATCACTTCTTCAAAATCAAAAGGCTTTATTTGCTCTCCCCTCCATATTTTTTCTTTAATTAAATATGGCATAATTGCTGTAACCGCTTTTTTAATTGAATTCCCATTTGAACTACTATAAGAATATAAATCAGCATTAACATGCTTTCCCATTTGGGCAATTAACAATAAAGGTTCTACTACAAATAATGAGTAATGTAATGAAGTAGTTCTGGCTAATTCAGCAGGAAAAAAACCATCAGGATTCATTTGTGTATCAATCCTTTTTTGAACATTGTTGATTATATTTTTTGCTAATTCATTTTGTGCAGTAAATAATGCATAAGACAATCGTTGGGCATCGTACCATACTCCATGATTATTTTTGGCATTCATCTCGTCTAATCCATTTTTACTAGTCTGCATCCAATTTAAAAATTGAGCAAACCAATTTTGCAAGCCCTTGAACTCCTCAACTTTTATACTTCCTGTTGCATTCAACAATTCAATAGCATCAATAACTTTTATTAAATGCCTAGTATCTATTAATCCAGCACCTCTTCCATCATTTGATCCTTTCATTGATTGTCCGAAATTTAAATTCGGATTCATTTTAGTAGCAGCTTCTAAAAACCAAACACGCAATAAATTATTTGCGTGCGCAGCATATTTAGCATCATTTGAAAAATAATTCGCTAATGATAAAGTATAAATTGATTCACATATTTTAGGCAAATAATCTTTGTCTTTGTACAATTTAACTTCTGGGTTAGTTTCTCCATCCTTTCGGATATATGGCAATCCATCTGGTTTAGCTGGATCGGGCCAGTAATAAGGAGCAAGGCTCATATAATCATGCTTGTTGCCACTTGGAGGAACAAAGGTTTTTTCCATTACACTAACTGGACCAAACTTTAAAGCAGCTGTTGCATCTTTTATTAATTGATTATAAGCAGGAATCAGTGCAGGATCATTTTTACTGATCTTGATTTTATTATTCAGAAGTACAGTTTCATCTAACCCAAATACTGTTAATTGAGCAACAGCTTGAGGCCCAAAAAAGGAGGTAGAAAAAAGTAAGAAA
>JAYTXG010000516.1:0-1855 GCA_043743375.1 Sphingobacteriia bacterium | reverse complement strand
GCTTTCTCATTCTTCCACCATTTATATCCAATAAAAGCTACAATTGCAAATGGGGTAAATGCCAAATAAATAATTGCCGAGTTGAGTGCAGACGCCGGACCTTCTCCTAATTGCGAGGCAGTTTTTGTACAAATTGAACATTGTGCCAAAACAGAGTTGTTCATCCCAACGAGGAACAATATAAAACACATTAAATATATTTTTTTTGCCATTTCTATTGCCAATAATATATAAAGATATAACCGAAAATCAGCTATTATGTTTATTTTAACCTAAAATTAAAACATGGAACAGCGAAGGTCTTTCATTAAAAAAGTAGGCGCACTTTCTGGGGTATTTGCAGGATATGGTTTTTTTAATGCGCTAAATGCACAGTCTTTTGCTGATGCTGCCAATAAAATCAACCATTTGTCTCCCATAGAAGCTGCGGCTGATGAGGACTACTGGCAAATCATTCAGCAGGCTTATACCGTAAATTCAAATATCATCAACCTTAATAATGGAGGTGTTAGCCCATCCCCAAGGGTTGTACAAGAGGCGGTAGAGCGTTATAATAGCTTGGCAAATCAGGCTCCATCTTATTATATGTGGCGTATTTTAGACCAAGGCAGAGAACCATTAAGGGCTAAGTTGGCATTATTGGGAGGATGTTCTGCGGAGGAAGTTGCCATTAATAGAAATGCAACTGAGGCATTAAACACTGTTATTTATGGATTGAATTTTAATAAGGGCGACGAAATTATTGGTACTAAGCAAGATTACCCAAACATGATTCATGCTTGGAGGCAACGCGAGTTGAGAGATGGAATAGTTTACAAGCAAATTAGTTTCGATTTTCCGATGGAGGATGATGATACAATTGTAAGCGGTTTTGAAAAAGCAATTACTGCTAAAACTAAGTTGATACATGTTACGCATATTGTAAACTGGGTGGGGCAAATTTTACCTGTTAAAAAAATATGCGCCATGGCGCATAAAAAAGGCATAGAAGTAATTGTAGATGGTGCTCATTCATTTGGACTGCTCGATTTTAATATACCCGATTTAGGATGTGATTATTTTGGAACGAGTTTGCATAAATTTTTAAGTGCCCCAATCGGAAGCGGAATGTTATGGATTAAAAAAGACAAAATAGAAAAAGTATGGCCGCTTATTTGTGCCGAAAACCCCAATAGTGCAGATATTCGAAAGTTCGAAAACCTTGGTACACGAAGCTTTCCGATAGAGCAAGGAATTGGTGAAGCCATTGCTTTTCATACAGCAATTGGTAGCAAAAGAAAAGAAGAAAGAATTAGGTATTTAAAAAATTACTGGATTAATAAAGTTAAAGATGTACCCGGTATACGCATTCATACTTCATTAAAAGATCAATATTCTTGTGCAATTGGCGGAGTAACTATTGATGGGTTAACGCCGTTGGAGTTAGATCAAAAATTATTTGCTACTTATAAAATACATACCGTTGGAATAGTTTGGGAAAATATTCGCTGTGTAAGAATCACGCCACATGTGTATACTAGATTAGCTGATTTAGATGTATTAGTTGCAGGGTTAACTGCAATTGCAAGGGCTACTTACAAAACTGCTCCAGCAATAAAATGAAAGGATCAGTAATAAAAATTTTACAACTGATCCTTCTACATTTTTAAGAAGCTTTAACTTCTGTTGTTGTTGTTTCTACCTTCTTTGCAGCTTTAGTTGCCTTTACTGGATTTGCTGGTCTAGAGTTACCAAATGATCCTTGAAATCTTTTTCCTTTAGCTGTTTTTTTGTCGCCTCTGCCCATAATAGATTTTTGTGATAATAATGATTAAAGTGCAAAAATAGAAAAACCCCGCGAAAGCGGGGTTCAATT
>JAYTXG010000515.1:0-4380 GCA_043743375.1 Sphingobacteriia bacterium | reverse complement strand
ATGGATTCTAATAACAGTTATTTATACATTGATGTTGGCGGTGGTAGTACAGAACTAACTTTTTTTACGGATGGTAAACTAACTTTTAAAAAATCATTTAATATTGGCACTATACGTATTTTAAAAGACATGGTAGATGATACTAAATGGAATGAAGTAAAAGATTTTATTAAAACAAAAACAAAAGGATATAAAAAAATTATAGCAATTGGTACTGGTGGCAATATCAATAAAGTTTTTTCAATGAGTAAGAAAAAAGATGGAAAGCCATTAACTATTGAATTGCTTAAGGATTATCACAAAGAGATTTCTAGCTTTTCTTTAGAAGACAGAATTAATATATATAAATTAAGAAGCGACAGAGCCGATGTAATTGTACCAGCCCTTCAAATATATATTAATGTGATGCGTTGGGCAGAAGCAGATGAAATTTATGTGCCTAAAATTGGACTAGTTGATGGATTAATCCAGCATTTATATTACGAATTAGAAAGTAAAACCACAAAAGTATCAAAGAGTTACTAAATGCTTTCACCGATAGTGAGCAGACTTTCGTCCGAATTTATGAGTAACTTTCTATAGCTTATTTACATTTGGACTAACAGAAACAAACATTTTACATTGCAAACGATAACCCATAGAAAAAAGGTAGTACCAATTATTGCAAATATTGCTGGTTGGATCTGCTTTTTTACCTTACCCTATCTAGTTTTCTTTCCTGGGTCAAAGGAATTTAGTATGAGCAATCAAATGCTAGCAATTATTATTTGTAATAATATTTTTTTAGTATTTTTTTATTATCTCAATACACAGCTGCTCATACCAAAATTATTAGTAAAAGAAAAGTGGTTGTTATATGTTTTGTCGATAATTGCTTGCTTAATTTTTTTCTTGTTCATTCCACGACAAATTGCCACTCATATTGTACCCCCAGAAATTGTTAGTTCAACTGTTAATCTGCCAAATATAATCAACAGTGATCATCAAAAATTAATCAGATCAAGACGTAAAAGTGGAAACGATTATTTTAATACTGCAATCTTTTTGCTAGTAATGACAATTGGAACTTGCATAACAATTGTACGTAGATGGTTAGAAACAGAACAACACAGGAAAGAGACAGAAAATGAAAAACTCAATACAGAATTATCTTTCTTAAAATCACAAATAAATCCACATTTCTTTTTTAATACGCTAAATAATATTTATTCTCTTGCAATTGTAAGAAGTGAAAAAACAGCACCCGCCGTAATGAAACTCTCTTCCATCATGAGGTATATCTTATCGGAAACAGAACAGAATTTGGTTCCTTTACAAAACGAAATAGATTTTTTACACAACTATATCGACTTACAGCAAGTTCGTCTTACAGATAAAGTTACCGTTGATTTTACAATTGAAGGCAATACTGGCGAACTTTTAATTGCACCACTTATATTCATTCCTTTTGTTGAAAACGCATTCAAATATGGTATTAGCACAAAGGAAAAAAGTAGTATATCGATTCATATAAAATCAGAAGGAACAAATATTCATTTTAGGTCAAGCAATTTTATTGTTCAATCTGAAAATAGTATGATGGAAAATACAGGTATTGGAATTAATAATGTAAAACGTAGACTGGCATTATTATATGCTAATAAACATCAATTAGCTGCATCAGCGCAAAATGGTTATTATTTAGTACAACTCGATATAAATACTTTACGATGATAAAATGTATTGCAATAGATGATGAACCATTAGCGTTGCAGGTGATACAAGAATACTGTAATAGAATTTCATTTCTAACATTAGAAAAGGTTTTTACAAATACAGATGAGGCAAGAGATTATTTACTCAATAACAAGATAGATGTTTTATTTCTTGATATTCAAATGCCCGATATCAACGGATTACAGTTTTATAAAAGTTTAATAGAAAAACCAATTGTAATATTTACCACTGCATTTAAAGATTATGCAGTAGATGGTTTTTCGGTTGACGCACTTGATTATTTATTGAAACCATTTGAATATGATCGTTTTTTAAAAGCCTGTTACAAAGCCAAAGAATATATAGAATTCTTAAGCTCCCAAGAGATACAATTAAACTCGCTTTTTGTAAAAGTGAATTATGAAATTTTAAAAATTAATTTAAAAGATATTGAATTAATTGAAGCTTTAGATGATTATATAAAACTCTATATTAAACCATCTCCTGTGCTTACTTTAATGACTTTAAAAAGTATTACCGAAAAATTACCTAGTCGCGATTTTTTAAGAGTACATCGTTCTTATATTGTTCCTGTCCGACGAATTGAAAAATTTAGTAAAACTAAAATTTTTATAGCTGGCAAAGAAATCCCCATTGGAAGTAGCTACAGTAATGTTTATGATCAGTTATTGGCTGTTTCTAAATTGGGCTAATATTCTTTGTCCTACCCACAATAACCGAATTAAACAAACCTTACCTTTGTGCTACAATTTGAGCGCATGAAATTTTTAGAACAACTAGGCATTAATCCTAATAATAAAGGAGTTTCAACTGGTACCGAATGGATTGAAAGTGATGGAAATACCATTGAATCGTTTTCACCTGTTGATGGAACTTTAATAGGTTCTACTATAGCCACTGATAAAACTGCATATGAAAACGTAATGCAACAATCTTTAAAAGCTACTAAAGAATGGCAAAAATGGCCAGCCCCAAAAAGAGGAGAAATTGTTCGGCAAGTTGGTGAAGCGTTAAGATTTTACAAAGAACCATTGGGCAAATTGGTAAGTTATGAAATGGGGAAAAGTTTACAAGAAGGTTATGGTGAAGTACAAGAAATGATTGATATCTGTGATTTTGCTGTTGGCCTATCAAGGCAATTATATGGATTAACCATGCACAGCGAAAGACCATTGCATAGAATGTACGAACAGTGGCATCCATTAGGAATAGTAGGCATCATTTCTGCATTTAATTTCCCGGTGGCAGTATGGAGCTGGAATGCATCATTAGCTTGGATTTGTGGCAATACTACCATTTGGAAACCTAGTGAAAAAACTCCTTTGTGTGGTATTGCAATACAAAAAATAGTAGCAGAAGTTTTTGTAAAAAATAAAGTTCCCGAAGGCGTTAATTGTTTGGTGCAAGGAGCAAAAGAAGTGGGCGAATGGATGAGTAATGATACACACATTCCATTGATTTCAGCTACTGGATCTACACGAATGGGTAAAGCATTAAGCGCATCTGTTGCTGCAAGGCTCGGTAAAAGCATTTTAGAACTTGGAGGAAATAATGCAATTATTATCTCTCAAAATGCTGACCTTGATATGTCATTAATAGGTGCAATATTTGGAGCCGTAGGAACTGCTGGTCAACGTTGCACAACTACAAGACGACTAATTATTCATGAATCGATTTACGATGTATTTACTTTAAAATTAATTAAAACGTATCAACAACTTAGCATTGGAAATCCATTAGATACCAATAA
This sequence comes from Sphingobacteriia bacterium, assembly GCA_043743375.1. GTDB lineage: Bacteria > Bacteroidota > Bacteroidia > Chitinophagales > Chitinophagaceae > Sediminibacterium. The sequence continues at coordinate 914 of JAYTXG010000515.1, read as the reverse complement.
TCATGTTGGTCCACTTATTGATAAAGACGCTGTAAATATGTACTTGCAATCAATCAACAATTGCAAGGAGCAAGGTGGTACTTTTTTAGTAGAAGGTGGAGTGCTTGATGGCGTAGGATTTGAAAGTGGTTGTTATGTAAAACCTTGTATAGCAGCGGTAACTAACGATCTCGCCATTGTTCAACATGAAACATTTGCGCCAATACTTTATATTATGAAGTACAAAACGTTGGAAGAAGCCATTGAAATGCAAAACAATGTACCACAGGGTCTTTCCTCTTCGATCATGACGTTGAATATGCGTGAAGCAGAACATTTTTTATCGGCTGGAGGAAGTGATTGTGGTATTGCCAATGTAAATATTGGAACAAGTGGAGCAGAAATTGGTGGAGCATTTGGTGGAGAAAAGGAAACAGGTGGTGGTAGAGAAAGTGGAAGTGACGCTTGGAAAGCTTATATGCGTAGGCAAACAAATACCATTAACTGGGGAACTAATTTGCCCTTGGCTCAGGGTATTAAATTTGATTTTTAGTTTAATTTACTCGAAGATAAGGCAGCTCCATTGATATTAAAATTTAGCGAAACCTGATGAAACATATTTTGTTGATAAAATCCTGTGCCATACCTGATCTGTAATTTTTGAAATAAAAAACCTGTGCCCATTGTAAAACCATTCAATCCGCTAGTAGTACCATAAATATTTAAATCCTGTCTTCTCAAAAAATTATATCCGAAATTAAGATCCACATTTTCAGACAAATATATTTGTGTGGAGACAACCAAGTGCGCAAAAACTTTTTGAAGTGCACCTGCATTTACCCCGCCTTCTACAGCATTAAAACTAGTGTCATTGTAATAAATATTAAGTCGTTGCAAATTATGCGCCGTTAAAGAAAATTGTAATGGCGCATTTT
>JAYTXG010000514.1:0-3016 GCA_043743375.1 Sphingobacteriia bacterium | reverse complement strand
TTATATGAAAAGGCAACGGGGTCCGAAAATATTGAAAACTTTCTCCATTGTCCACCAATAAATAATAGTTGTTTGATATTTGGATCGGAATTCAAGTATGCTTCTTCAAAATCCGAGAAACCAATAAATTGCTGTTTTAGACCGTATAAAGCAGCTAAAAATGAGAAAACCAACCACACTTTTAAAATTATTACAATAAATTCTTTGGTACGTATGTTGTAAATAAAAATAAAGTACATTAACATGATTACTGCAACTGATCTTACAGTATATACCCAAGCTAATCGAGATTCTGCTGCTGGATTAATTACTTCAATTAAATTATAACTAATCCAAATAAGTATTATTACACTTATTGGTCCTTTAAAAACACCCCATTCTTTTTTCCTTTTTTTTTGTATAAATAACCCGACTATAAAAAGTAGTTCCATTCCATCCATTAAAGTACCCAATGGGAAATCAATTCCAACTCTTCCAAAAAACATAATGACATAAGCAAGGAATAAATAGAGAATTAAGCCAAATTTTGGATAAACAACTAATCCATAAGCAATTGGTAATCCAATAATAACTAATAAAATTATTACCCCTGGTAAAAAACCGTATTGAACGATGATAATAGAAGAAATAACTGAAAAAGTTAATAAAAAAATAAAGCCGTAAATTCCACTTAAATTTTCTTTTTGAAATAAATTCGCAAAGAAATTCTTAAAGGTATTTTGATAATTTCCCTTCTTAATATTTATGGGTATATGAAATTGCTCATCCATTATAGAAACAAGAGTTTAATAAAAAAATAAAACACACTTACAAAAGCTAAAAGCAGCGCTGCTTTTTTGGTATTTTTTTTGAGCAAATTTTGCTGAAATTCAGCTTGCTCCTGCTTTGTTCTTTGTGGTATAATTGAGTCAACTCTCAAATGGAATATTTAAAGAATAAAGATAATTCAAATGGAATAAAAAAATAATCAATTGATATTTTACCCTGATAAGAAACTAGTTCTTTATTAACGTGCACTTTTGTTTCATATCCCAAAGTTTCCATTAGTAAAATACACTCGTTTTTTCTTTCATTATCCCAAAGTTCAGCAAAAACAATCGGTCGATGTTGTAATAATAATTCTTTGGCTCCTCTAAGTACAAATATTTCGTAGTTTTCAACATCAATCTTAATAGCAGCAACTTTGTTAGTGCTTAACTCTGCTAATAAATTATCTAACGGAATAAGAGGAGCTTGCTCAGTAATTAAAGTTGATTCTACGAGCGCAGCATCAATCACATGACACAATCCTTGTTTTTTTACTCCATCTTCTATAGGTGTAATTAATTCTACTTCACCTTCATATTCACCAATAGCTGATCTCATAAGATTTACGTTATTTACATTAAAATGCTTTAACACTTTAATAATAGTATTAAAATTAGCTTTTATTGGTTCATAAGAATTTATAGTATGGTTTGGATATTGCTTTGCCAAAATACTAGTAGTTATGCCAATATTCGCTCCAACATCAATAATAATTGAACCATTTGTTTTATTGATCAATTTTAAAAAAAATAAAAAATCGTTGTCTTTATTAAATAATCTTAGTCGATAAAATGAAAATAAAGAAAAGCAAAATAGGTAATTTTCATACCCAAGAATTTTTTGCAAATAGTATTGCACGAACGACTTCATATTATAATTGTTTTATAAAATTAATCTGACTTATCTTGATAATGTTTAGTTGCTACAGATCTTTTATTCGCATTGCTAACTTGTATTAATGAAAGTAATTGGAAATATATAAATTTAGGGATCCCCCATAACGATCGATAAATTTTTGGATCTGTTTTATTCAACAACAACGAAAGTAAAAAACCAATAACGAATAATAAGATCGCACAAAACCAGAGTAAAGCAATAAAAGGATAAAAAATTAAATTAACTATAAAAAAGCAGATAGATAATAAAAGAAAAATAAATAAAGGTGGTCTTAACAAAACAAGACCAAATAACAATTGATTCCAACTAAACGTAGTTATCCCCTTTGCAAATAAACTAAATCCAAAAGAAAAATATTTAAACCAAGTATTTATCCATCTAGCTCTTTGATTAATAAGTTGATTGGAATCCGCAGTTTTCTCATCATACACAATTGCATGTTCAGCAAATGCAATTCGGTAGCCTTTATCAACAATTTGCTTTTGCAATATTTTGTCAAACCCAGCGCCAACAATATCTAAATGGGCTAAGCAGTTTTTATACAATTTTATAGTAAATGCCATCCCTGAGCCAGCTAATGTAGCAGAAGACCCAACTGAAAAAAGTACTTTTCCGTCGTAAAAATGGTAATAAATATCTCTTGCTGCATCTAATGCGGCATACACTGTATTAATATTTTTTGCAGATCGTAGTCCTTGTACTGCTAAATATCCTTGATCAAAAAAATGATTAAGTTCATTTATATACGCTGGATGTACTAAATTGTCACTATCTATGATTGTTAATCGTTCATGAGGTCTTTTAAAATGATTGATAGCATAAAAGTGAGAACGCGTATTACTTGCCAATGTACTTTCTGGTCGAAGAAGTATTACCCGCTCATCATTAAAAAATAAATCAGCTATATCACATTTATCGGCAACTATATAAATTAAGTAATTTGAATAATTTAATTGCAACAATGAATTAACTACTCCCTCCAATAAATCAGTTTGCTCATAAGCAGTTACAATTATTGCATAGTCTGCTTCTCCAAGGTTTGAGCTACTAAGAATTTGCTTTTTATCACTTTTTAAAAAATAAATTGTCAATAATAAAATCGGCATAATTAGATTAAATCCAATATAACACTGAAATAGTTCCCAAAAAAAATATATACTATTTTCAAGAATCATACTACTTTTTATAGCTATTTTGGAACACGTTCTAGTCTATTATATTTTACTTTATTAAGTACCCAACCAATAAACTTATTATCCAACTTATTTAAAAATTGAATATGTGGTTTATACCCAGGTTTAATGGTATCTCC
>JAYTXG010000513.1:0-4001 GCA_043743375.1 Sphingobacteriia bacterium | reverse complement strand
CAGTCTTACATGTTTTGGTTATTCTTTATTGCTTTTGCCATTAAGATGCCCATTTTTCCGTTGCATACTTGGCAGCCAGACGCTTATGAGCAATCACCTACTGCAACTACTATGGTATTAAGTGGTGTGATGGTGAAGATGGGGGTATTTGCAGTGTTTCGTTGGTTGTTGCCTGTGTTTCCAATTGCTTCTTCTCAATATGCACATATCATTATTTTATTTGCTGTAGCTGGCATGTTGTATGCTTCTTTAATTGCTATTAAACAAGATGATATTAAACGATTAATTGCTTATTCATCTATTGCGCATATAGGTTTAATGTGTGCTGCCATGTTTACCAACAATCAAGCAGCTTTTAATGGTGTAATGATTCAAATGTTTAACCACGGAATTAATGTAATTGGCTTATGGATAGTTGCAGATTTAATTGAGCAAAAATTAGGTACAAGAAAATTAAGTGAGCTAGGAGGGTTAGCGCAAAAAGCGCCCGTACTGGCAATTTTATTGGTAGTTATGGCATTGGCTAATATTGCATTGCCACTTACCAATTCTTTTATTGGAGAGTTTTTAATGTTTAATGGGTTATTTCAATACAATATGTTTATTGCCGCATCTGCAGGAATTAGTATTATTCTAGCAGCTGTATACACATTAAATATGGTACAGAAAGTAATTTATGGAGAGGTAAATATTGTTACTTCAAAAGCAACCGAAATCAGTTTTAATAGTAAATTAGTTTTAGTAATTATTGCATTAATGATTATTGCATTTGGAATATTTCCTCAACCGTTGATTGATTTAACAAAAGACAGTGTGGCAGGGTTATTTGTAAAAAAATAAATTGAATATTTAAGTAATTATGAACGCAATTATATTTTCAGCAATTATGGGTGTAGTAATGATGTTCAGTGGCATCATACTCCAAAAAAAATCTTCAATAACATTAACTGCAATTATTGCTTTAGTATTGTTATTGACGGTAAATTTATTAGATACTTATAGTATTTTTTCTATTAATGTTGATACACATGATTTATTACATTTTAATAAATTTGGATTATTTTTCAATTCAATTTTAATTACCTCAACTATTATTTTCATTTTATTAAGTGGGTCTGATATTGAAAAGACTGGTTCAAATGTTGCTGATTACTATGCATTGATTTTATTTGTTTTATGTGGAACAAGTATTCTTACTTCCTTTAATGGGTTACTCATGCTGTTTTTAGGAGTTGAAATTATGTCGATCCCGTTATACATTCTCACAGGGTCTGAAAAGAGAAACTTAAAAAGCAATGAAGCTTCATTAAAATATTTTTTAATGGGCGCATTTTCTACAGGTATTATGCTAATGGGTATTGCACTTGTATATGGCGCCACTGGTTCATTTGCATTGGTAGTTACAACTCCTCCCTCCTCTGGAATTGCTATTAATACTTCTTTTTTACAAATTGCTGGGTTAATACTTTTATTTGTATCGATGTGTTTTAAAGTTTCTGCTGCTCCTTTTCATTTCTGGACGCCAGATGTGTATGATGGGGCACCAACTGTATTCACCTCATTTATGTCTACTATAGTAAAAGCCGCTGGTTTTTTTGCATTTCTAAATTTGTTTGATGCCAATACGAATTTACTTGGTCCGTCGTGGAAAATTTTATTATCGTTTGTAATTGTTGCTACATTACTTGTAGGTAATATCACCGCAGTTTTTCAGCAGAGTATAAAGAGAATGTTGGCCTATTCAAGTATTTCACAAGCTGGCTTTATGTTATTTGCATTATATAGTAAAAATGATTTAGCAAAGGAAGGTATCTTGTTGTATGCTGTGGCATATTGTTTTGCAACTATTGGTTTCTTTGCCATTTTAATTAAAGTGAAAGACTACACATTTGATGGATTCAATGGGCTTGCAAAATCTCAACCATTGATTGCTTTTTCTGCAGTAGTTTTTTTAATGTCATTAGCGGGTATTCCATTGACTGCTGGTTTTTTTGCAAAGTATTACATGTTGGCCTCCATAGTAAAGTCTGGAGGCTCTCTTTGGATAGTAATTGTTGCCGTGCTCTTTGCTAGTGTAAGTGTGTATTATTATTTTAAAGTAATCCAATCTATGTACTTTAAAAACGGCAATCCTGAAACAGCTGAAATTACTCCTCCATTTAAATACGGAGTATTTTCTGTAGCTATCGCAATAATAATCATTGGCGTTCTTCCTTCCATAGTGCTCAATTGGTTCTATTTTTAACCACTCTTCATAATTAACCACTAAGCTGTATTGTTTTACTTAAAGCCTACTACCTTTATGTTAGTAGAATATGTAAAATTTAAGCAATGACTATTTTTGATTCCTTTAATTTGGCTTGGCGTACAGTAAAGGGCAATAAACTGAGAGCGGGAATTACTATTGCAATTATTGCATTTGGTATTATGGCTTTGATCGGTATCATTACTGCTATTGAAGCAATGAACCAGAGTTTAAAGGAAAGCTTCTCTTCAATGGGGGCTAATGCATTTAGTATTAGGTATAAAGAGTCGAGAGTTAGATTTGGTCCTGGTGGTGGAAGAGATGCTGTTTCAAAAACAAAAAAGGGTTTAAAAGTTAAAAAATCTAATCTTGGCAAACCAATTCGTTTAGAAGAGGCAGTGTTTTTTAAAGCTAATTATGGTTTTCCGAGAGCGGCTGTAAGTATTTATAGAAGGGGTCCGGGTGGACAAGAGCTGCATTATGGTGATAAAAAAACCAATCCCCAGATTACCGTTTGGGGTGGCGATGAAAATTATTTAGCCGTAAATGGATACAATATAAATATTGGAAGAAATTTAAATGAATTAGATATTCAAAGCGGACGAAATGTGTGTTTAATTGGTAGTAATGTAGCGCTTAAATTATTTGGTGATAATCCTGAAAAATGTATTGATAAAGTTATTAGAGTAGGCAGTACTCCTTATCGTATAATTGGCTTGCTAAAAAGTAAGGGTTCTAGTGCAATGTTACGGCAAGATGATATGGTATTAAGTTCATATACTAATGTTCGAAGATTTGCTAATGCCAGCGAATCTTATTTATTAGGAGTAGTAGTTAGTAGTGTAACCGAATTACCAGTTGCTACCGATGAAGCAAGTTCTACATTTAGAGCAGTGAGAAAATTAGAACCTGTAGAAGAGAATAATTTTGCAATTGAAAAGAGCGATAAATTTGCTGAATTATTCATCGCATTTTTAAGTAGCATAACTGGCGCTGCAAGTGCAATAGGATTGATCACTTTAATAGGCGCTGCCATTGGGTTAATGAATATTATGTTGGTATCGGTAAACGAAAGAACCAAAGAAGTGGGGTTGATTAAAGCACTAGGTGGAAAAAGTAAAAATGTGCGTCAGCAGTTTTTATTCGAAAGTGTAATCATTAGTTTATTAGGAGCAATTTTCGGAATTATACTCGGAATTTTAGTAGGTAATATTTTTGGAATAATTCTTAAGACCGGATTCATTATTCCCTGGGCATGGGTTGCATTCGGAATAATTATTTGTTCTATCGTAGGATTAGCCGCAGGTATTTATCCAGCAATGAAAGCAGCTAAACTAAATCCTATAGTGGCTTTGAGGTATGAGTAGCTAGTTTTTAAGGTAAGTTTTCAATATCACCAGTTTACCTCGGGTATCCATGATATCCAACAGCATAACCTCCTACTACAATGTATTTAGCCTTGTGTAAGTTTAGTAATTCTAAAAACTCTTTGAAGTCTTGATTCAGATCCATTGATTTGTTTTCTTAAAAATTCTATAGCAGCTAATCTCTTTTCTGGACTTTGATTAAGCCAATATAAATACGATTTAGGTTCTTCACCCAATTTATGAATGGAAAAAACTTCTTTGTTCATTTTAAAAGATAAATTCATTTATCTGATTTATGCAAAATAGTTCTATTTTCATAATTTAAAATACAAGAAAATCTAAAATTTTCAGTATCCTTATCTCTTAAAAAACTCCTTCAACCTATCATT
>JAYTXG010000512.1:0-2480 GCA_043743375.1 Sphingobacteriia bacterium | reverse complement strand
CTAGCGGAACAACTAGATTATCAACCAAATAAATTAGCACTAAGCTTACTAAATCGGAAAACCAATAGTATTGGTGTTATTATTCCAAATCTAGATTATGTGCTCGCAACAATGGTTAAAGGAATTGATGAAGTAGCATTGGGAGCAGGATATACGGTTATGGTATGCCAAAGTGATGAAAGTTTTGGTAGAGAAATAGTAAATACCAATCGATTATTGGAAAGCTTAGTAGATGGTTTTATTGTTTCTGTTTCAAGTGAAACAAAAGTATATGAACACATCAAAAAAATTCAAAATAAAAAAATACCACTTGTATTATTCGATCGTGTAATTAATTCAATTAAAGCACCCAAAATTAGGCTTGATAATGTAGATGGAGGGATGCAAGCAACACAGCATTTAATTGATCAAGGATATAAAAAGATTGCCATCTTAGCTGGACCAGAAAATTTAAATATTAGTAACAAAAGAATGGAAGGATATCTCCAAACTTTAAAAGCAAATCACTTAAAACCTGACAAAAATTTTATTATTCATTGCGATTTTAATCAGCAGTATGCTTATGAAGCTACTAAGGAACTAATTGCCATGAAACATAGGCCAGATGCAATTTTTACTATCAGTGATCGTATGGCAATTGGCGCAATGTTAGCAATTAAAGAAAGAGGATTAAAAATGCCTTACGATATAGGATTAGTAGGATTTAACAATGAACCCATTACTAGCTTAGTAACTCCATCCATTACTAGTGTAGAAATGTATGCCTATGAAATTGGTAAAGCAACCGCCAAATTGTTTATCGAAATGTTGAACAGTGAAGAAGATTTTTCTGATCAAGAAATAGTTATTAAACCAAAAATATTTATTCGAGAATCATCTGTAAGAATCCCTGTAAAATAATACAATGAAAAAAAATATTGTCGCTATTTTGATTTTAACTTTTTGCATTTTTTCTGCAAAAGCAGAAACCATCTTGGTTAAAAATAAAGTCGAATTAAAATTAGCCAATGACATAGCAAAACCTGGTGATATTATTGTATTAAAAAATGGCAACTGGGAAAATATTAGTATTCAATTAACTTGTAATGGCAGTTCCCAAAAACCAATTCTAGTAAAATCAGAAACAAGAGGTAGCGTTGTTATTAAGGGCTTAAGTAATTTAAGAATCGGAGGCAATTGGATTACCATTGATGGTTTAATTTTTACTGAGGGATATTCTCCAATTGGTAATGCATGGGAATTTAAAGCAAATAAGCAAGTTGCAAACAATTGTAGAATTACCAATTGCGTACTAAAATCATTTAACAACCCGAATAGGATGAAAGAAAATTATTGGGTTGCACTCTATGGGAAAAATAATAGAATAGACCATAATAACTTTATCAACAAAACCAATTTAGGTGTTTTAATGGCCATTATTTTGGAAGACGATAAAAGCAGAATCAATAACCACAGTATAGATAGTAATTATTTTGGTTACCGAAAGCCATTGGGAAGTAACGCAGGAGAGATAATTAGAGTAGGTGTTTCAGAGCATTGTACTTTTTATTCAAATACAAAAATTATAAATAATTTATTTGAACATTGCGATGGCGAAACAGAAATTATTTCTATTAAATCATGTGGCAACGTTGTAAGAAACAATGTTTTTAAAGAATGTCAAGGTGCTGTTGTATTAAGACATGGTAACAATAATACCATCGAATCAAATTTATTTTTAGGTAACGGAAAAGTAGGCTCAGGAGGCGTAAGATTAATTAATGAAGGAAACTGGATAGTAAATAATTATTTCTCTAACTGCAAAGGCGAAGGATTTAGATCTCCTTTGGCAATTATGAATGGTGTATTTAATTCTCCACCCAATCGCTATTTACCTGTTAGAGATGCAGTTATAGCCAATAACACATTTTCCAATTGTACCCCATTTAGTATTTGCGAGGGAAGTGATGCAGAAAGAAGTGTTTCTCCAAAAAATGTATATATTTTCAACAACCTTTTTTACTCAGATGAAGAAGCAGTTTCATTTGAATATTTCGATAAAATAGACAGCGTTTACTTTAAGGGAAATGTGATAAATTCAAAAATAAGCAAAACAGTTAAGCAAGGATTTGAACAACAGAACATTTCAGTTTCTATGTTTAGCGATAATCCTTTTCCATCTTACACTGAAGGAAAATCATCGATATCGTTACCAGATTCGATTAAATCTCAAGAAAGTAAAAGGTTAAAAACAAGTTTTTCAACTAATATTGGCTGTGTAGGTCTACCCTACTTTATATCATTATTCAATCAATCAAAAAACCTAGGTATTCAATGGAAATTACCAGCAGAAAAAATAATTGTAACAAATGCTAAATTCGAAGAATGTAAAGATGCTGAAGCTTTGTATAATTACTTATCAAAAGATCTGCCAGTATACCAAATTGAACTAACTGGACTAACATATATTTTTGACCGTTCAATTAAACTTACAAAAAATA
>JAYTXG010000511.1:0-1522 GCA_043743375.1 Sphingobacteriia bacterium | reverse complement strand
GGGTCTCGCACCAAATTGTGGGTCGTAACCATTTTCGGCTAAATAGTCTAACAAATAATCGGTAAATGTTAGCTCAATACCATTTTTTGCAACCAGTTGTTTTAAACCTTCTAACTGAATAGTTATGATGCCTTTAATCTCTTTCTTCATCAAGGGTTGAAACATAATCACTTCATCAATCCTATTCAAAAATTCTGGCCTGATGGTTTGCTTTAACAAATTCACCACTTCAACTTTTGTTTTAGCAACAACCTCTTCTCTATTGTCTTCAGTCACATTTTCAAACGCATCTTGTATAATGCTACTTCCCATATTGCTGGTCATAATAATGATGGTATTTTTAAAATTCACCACACGACCTTTATTATCAGTTAGTCTTCCATCATCCAACACTTGCAGCAACACATTGTACACATCGGGATGGGCTTTTTCAATTTCATCTAACAATACCACGCTGTAAGGCTTTCTTCGAACTGCTTCTGTTAATTGACCACCTTCTTCGTACCCAACATAACCTGGAGGTGCCCCCACCAAACGACTAACGGTATGCTTCTCTTGGTACTCACTCATGTCAATGCGAGTCATCATATTTTCATCATCAAATAAGTAATCGGCCAACGCTTTTGCCAACTCTGTTTTACCCACACCTGTTGTACCTAAAAATATAAACGAACCAATCGGTTTTTTGGGGTCTTGTAAGCCTGCACGGCTTCTTCTAATTGCATCTGCAATAGCCGTTATTGCTTCTTCTTGACCAACTACTTTTTTGTGCAATTCATCTTCTAGGTTCAAGAGCTTTTCTCTTTCACTTTGCAGCATTTTACTTAAAGGAATACCGGTAATTTTAGAAATAGCAGCTGCAATATCTTCTGCATCCACTTCCTCTTTTAGCAAACGCTTTTCAGAAAAATTATCTAGTTGATTAGTTAATTCTGTAATAGCGGTTTCTTCATCTTTTATTTTACCGTAGCGTATTTCAGCCACTTTCCCAAAGTCACCATCACGTTCTGCACGTTCAGCTTCTCCTTTTAAATTATCAATATTAGATTTAGCATTTTGTATTTTTTCAACAATATCTTTCTCTTGTTTCCATTTGGCTTTTAGTGTATCACGTTCAACACTTAGTAACGAAATTTCTAATGATAATTCCTTTAACTGGACTTCATCTTTTTCACGTTTAATGGCTTCACGTTCTATTTCCAATTGACGAATTTGCCTTTCTAATTTATCTAACTCTTCAGGCATAGAATTCATCTCAAGCCTAAGCTTGGCAGCACTTTCATCAATTAAATCAATGGCTTTATCTGGCAAAAATCTGTCAGAAATATAACGACTAGATAATTCAACCGCAGCAATAATAGCTTCGTCTTTTATACGAACATGATGGTGCGTTTCGTAACGGTCTTTGATACCGCGTAAAATGCTCACAGCATCTTCTACACTTGGTTCATCAACCAATACTTTTTGAAAACGACGCTCTAACGCTTTGTCTTTTTCAAAATATTTTTGATACTCATTTAAA
>JAYTXG010000510.1:0-5021 GCA_043743375.1 Sphingobacteriia bacterium | reverse complement strand
GCAATATTATCAAATCCTGTTCCAAACTCAGTATAAAAATTTCCTCTTAATGACCTTAATCTATATTCTCCAAAATCAGTTCTATTTAATAATCTACTTTTTAGGTCGAGGTTACCCCAAACAGTTTTAAAGTTCCAAAATTGGCGAATCGGAGATTTACGCATGAATGGCAGGAGATTCAATAATTTTTTCTCAATATTATGTTCAACATTAACTCCAATAAATCGGTCGCTAAAATATTCGAACCTATTCATTAAATTAAAACTCTCTTTGTTATAATAAAATATTTCATTTCCTGGATGTAATTCTAATAACATAAAAGGCAATGCATTATCAGTCCAAATTTTACCAGCGTAAACCATATAATTTATTTGACCAAAACGTGGTATTCTTATTTGCTGACGAATACTTGCATTTAATTTGCTAAATTGATATCCTCCCTGAAAAAGGCCATCAACTGATTGTCCAAGTCGTAATTCATAAACTGGCTGATTCGATTTCAATTTATAAACTTTGCGATGAGTATTGATGGATTTTTCTCCAGGAGCGTACCTTAACTTCAAAACTATTTCTGTATTTATTATTGGAATGTCGGAAAACAACCCATTTAATGGAAGCGGATCGTATGCGTGAAAATCCATTCTACTTAAAAAACTATTAATAGAAAATCGCGAGGCCCATTCCTTACCAAAACCAAATTTATATTCTTCAATACCAAGAAATTTTTGAGGAATATTTGGTCTTCGAATTAACTGACTAAATAAATTATCTGTAGTAACATCTTCATCATTGTATTTTATTTTACCATTATCTAAATCGTTTAAATAAGATGCATTTAAACTCCATCCTTTACTATTGGGTATTTTATAATTAACATCAAACTTTCCTTTAAATCGATTGTCTTTGAACCCATATGCTAAGTAGGAATGTAATCGAAGGTATTTGCTGAAGAGGTCTGTTGTGCCTAAATCAAACCGTAATCTAAATTGCTCAAGTTGATTTCCACTAATCCATTTAAACCAAGGCCCAATCTCAAATTTGCCTAATTTTTTATGACCATCTAAAACGAATTCAATTTTTTCTGAATATTTTTTGAAAATTGGCATTGTTCTTAATGTATCAATAAGCTTTAATACGTTTTGTTCATTAACGTTTAGCTTCTCAGGTCGATTATTGTTCCAGAAATTTTTATCGGTATTTATTATATCTTCTGAAGAAATAGTTTCTTCTTTTGTTTTGTTTTTTTTGATTTCTGTTGCTATATCGGGATTATTAATTTGAATGTTGCTATATAATTTTGTTTTTCTTCCAATAAAAGAGAATTTATCTTTTTTCAGAGGAGAAATTTCTGCAACAAATATGTCTTTAGCAAATATCCATTTGCCTATTTCATTTTTTTTGAATTCCTGAGAAATGGTAAGCCGTTGTACAAAATTTATATTGGCTGTTGCATTGATGTTTAAAGAAATTCGTTGGATAGCCCAACTGTTACTATGAATCCAACAATCTCCTGAAAAAGTATTTTCTCCCTCAATTCGGGGTGTAAAAATTAAGTGAAAAAATTTTTCATTTCCAATCGTTACAGTATCGGCACCTTTATAGTTATAGTACTTATTACCACTGCTGCTAAGCGGACTAATAAATTCTTTCCCAAAAATAGAAAGTTGATTACTGTACACGTTTATTTTTTGGTTAATCCCATTAAGAAATTGTAGAATCGATTCATTTTTTAAACCGTGTGTTTGTTGAGCTGTAATAACTTCTCTTGTTGCTGAAGGGTTATTGGTGTAATAAAAATTAGAGAGGGATTCTGTTAAAAAAATAGGTATAAATGGCTTGTTTTCTGTAATGCTGTCAATATTATCTAGAACAAAACCAAAAGGTTTCATCAATTTAATATTATTGAATTTTTCTTTTTTAATGTTGTTAAGATCTATTTCTAACTTATTGTATAAAATATACGAATATGATTCATATTGAAAAGGATCATTTTTTGGTTTATTGGCAACAATTAATTTCCACCATCTTAGGCCCTTACTAAATTTCGATTTTACAAATACTTCGTTACTTTGTTTTACTTGTCCTATAAATAATATTAGTGTATCTAATTTGGAGGAATTAATAAAATATGTTGCGGTTTCGTGCCCAACATATGCAACAATTAAACTATCTAGGTTGTAAGATGATTTTTTAATTGTAAACAAACCTATGCTGTCACTTTGAATACCGGTTCCGCTTTTTTTCCACTGTACAGTAGCAAATGGTACTGGTTCTTTAGTAAATGGATTGGTTATTTTACCTACAATCAATTTGCTTTGACCAAACATTCTAAACGCTCCCAACAACAATAATAATAATAATAAAGTACGTATAAACCAGTTTGCCATACACTCAGTTATGTGATCAAGTCACAGAAAAAGGGATTTTTAAATATGTTTTTTATTTAATATGTCAGGAATTTGGCCCCGGTTATTAAAAATTTGACTGTACAAAGATGATAATAAAATGGTTTTAAAACAAATTATGCCAATTTTTCATTTAAATCGTACATGGCATAATGATTGACTTTAATAGGTAAGAAAAAATAAATAATATGGGAAAGATAATTGGTATTGATCTTGGAACCACAAACAGTTGTGTTTCAGTAATGGAAGGTAATGAACCGGTTGTAATAGCTAACGATGAAGGTCGTAGAACAACCCCCTCAGTAGTAGCTTTTTTAAAAAATGGGGAAAGAAAAGTAGGAGATCCTGCAAAACGACAAGCTATTACAAACCCGCAAAATACCATCTCTAGCGTAAAGCGCTTTATGGGTCGTCAATTCGACGAAGTAACCGAAGAAATAAGCCATTGGAGTTATAAAGTAGCAAAAGGTGACAATAATACAGTACGTGTAGCCATTGATGACCGTTTGTATACGCCACAAGAAATTTCTGCAATGATTTTGCAAAAAATGAAGAAAACTGCAGAAGATTATCTTGGTCAAGAAGTAACTGAAGCTGTTATTACTGTTCCAGCATATTTTAATGACGCACAACGTCAAGCAACTAAAGAAGCAGGAGAAATTGCTGGTTTAATAGTAAGAAGAATTGTAAACGAACCAACTGCTGCAGCTTTGGCATATGGTTTAGATAAAAAACATGCAGATCAAAAGATTGCGGTTTTCGATTTAGGAGGTGGAACTTTTGATATCTCAATTCTTGAATTAGGAGATGGAGTATTTGAAGTAAAATCTACCAATGGAGACACACATTTAGGTGGTGATGATTTTGATAAGGTAGTAATGGATTGGTTAGCTGAAGAATTTAAGAATCAAGAAGCAATTGATTTGCGTAAAGATCCGATGGCTTTGCAGCGTTTAAAAGAAGCTGCTGAAAAAGCTAAAGTTGAATTAAGTTCTTCTTCCGAAACAGAAATTAATTTGCCATACGTAACTGCAGTTGATGGAGTACCTAAGCATTTGGTTGTTAAATTAACACGTGCGAAATTTGAACAGTTAGCTGACAATTTATTTACACGTTGTTTAAAGCCTTGCGAAGCAGCTTTAAAAGATGCAGGATACTCTATTACAGATATTGATGAAGTGATATTGGTGGGAGGATCTACTCGTATTCCTAAAGTACAGGATATTGTTGAAAAATTCTTCGGTAAAAAACCCAATAAAGGAGTTAATCCTGATGAAGTAGTTGCAGTTGGTGCAGCAATTCAGGGTGCTGTGTTATCTGGGGAAATTAAAGATGTATTATTGTTAGATGTAACTCCCTTAAGTTTGGGTATCGAAACAATGGGTGGAATAATGACAACCATGATTGCTTCTAATACTACCATACCAACAAAGAAAACTGAAGTATACTCTACTGCAAGCGATAACCAACCAGGTGTTCAAATACACGTTTTACAAGGCGAACGCCCAATGGCTAATCAGAATAAAAGCTTGGGCATGTTTAATTTAGATGGTTTGCCGCCAGCACAAAGAGGTGTTCCACAGATTGAAGTAACTTTTGATATTGATGCTAACGGTATGTTGCATGTAAGTGCAAAAGATAAGGGCACTGGAAAAGAACAAAAAATTAGAATTGAAGCTGGTAGTGGTTTGAGTAAGGAAGAGGTTGAAAAAATGAAAGCTGAAGCAAAAGCAAACGAAACAACTGATAAAGAAGCAAGAGAACGCGTAGAAAAATTAAATCAAGCGGATAGCTTAATTTTTCAAACCGAGAAGCAATTCAAGGAGTTTGGAGAGAAAATTCCTGCCGACAAAAAAATGGCTATTGAAACTGCTCTAACAAAATTAAAAGATGCGCACAAAGCACAAGACATTTCTGCAATTGACACTGCTACAACAGAAATGAATACTGCTTGGACTGCCGCAAGTGAAGATATTTATAAAGCTCAGCAAAATACGGGAGCACAGCCTAGTGCAGAACAAGCAGGGCCTCAGCAAGGAGCTCAAGCAGCTAACAATGATATAGTTGAGGATGCACAATTTGAAGAAGTAAAATAATAAGAATAAAGTTCTCTTAAAAAAGCCTCCATTTATGGGGGCTTTTTAATTGCTTCTATCTGATAATAACAGTACCTAATTGAATAGTAATTGCTCTTTCAAATTCTTTTAATTGCTTGTGCAATTCAATTAGTTTTATTTGATCCTCGAAACTTGCATGCTCCATATCTTGTTGATTTTGATCAAACATTTTTTTGAGCTTCCGTAGTTTAAAATAATTCATACTCATAATTGTATCTTGAACAGAAATTTCTCTGTTGAGTATTTTCATTCCCTCCATTATTTCATCCCATCGAAGGCTTAATTCAAAAGGAAACATGGTAATATTGGTGATGGTATTTCTAATAAATTCATCTTCATGATACAACATTGTTTTAGCAGTAGGCTCCATTCCTTTATTGTACCAATCTTTATAAACTTCTAATAGCTGCTCGAACTGAATATTATCAAAATGAAACTGTTCCATTTCCTCAAAAACAAATACAGCAATGGATTTATTTTCGTTAAAAGGTTTGAGTCC
>JAYTXG010000509.1:0-1939 GCA_043743375.1 Sphingobacteriia bacterium | reverse complement strand
CTAATTGTTGATGAACCAATATAAATCCGCTATCGGTAGTAACCATTATATAAGTCCCTTGAATTTGAATATATTGCTTGAAAACAGGTGTTTGTAAAGTATTTTCAATAGTCTGTGTTGAAGTTATGTTTTCGTTTTTACCAACGGATGGTTCAGTACTTGGTCTAAAATATTCTTTCCAATGTTTTAGTGCTGATTTTTCGTTGGGCTCAATAAAATGTGCTTGATTTTTTTGCGAGAAAGTTTTGTATAAACCGGAGGATACTGCCGATTGTTGTTGTTCATTAGAAAAAGGTTTGCTCACAGCATCCAATCCTTGTATATCAGCATTTAAAGAAAAATCTAAAGAAGGGGCTATGCTAAATTGTGCCAATGCATGTTTAACAGCTGCCTGAACAAATGCATATATAATTTTTTCGTCTTCAAATTTTATTTCCTGTTTTGTGGGATGCACATTGATATCTATTTGTGCAGGATCTAAATCAATATATAATACATAGCTTGGGAAACTTTCTTTCGGAATGATTCCTTCAAAAGCAGCATTAACTGCATGATTTAAATAAGCACTTCTTATATATCGATTGTTTACAAAAAAGTATTGATCTCCCCTTGTTTTACGGGCAGTTTCGGGCTTGCCTATAAAACCCGATATCATCATATAATCTGTATCTTCTAATACAGTTACTAATTTTGCAGAATAACTGTTTCCTAAAATTTGAACAATTCTTTGTTTACTATTTCCTGCTTCTAAATGAAAAACTTCTTGTCCGTTACTTGTTAATGAGAAAAAAACACCGGGGAAAGCCATCGATACTCTTATAAACTCTTCAACTATATGCCGCATTTCGGAAGCATTGTTTTTTAAAAAGTTTCTTCTAGCAGGAACATTAAAAAATAAATTTTTCATGCTGATGCTTGTTCCTAATTGAGTGGCACAAGCTTCCTGCTGAATTACTTTACTATTTTCAATTTCTATAAAAGTTCCAAGCTCATCTTCTGCTCTTTTGGTTTTAATTTCAACCTGTGCAACTGCTGCAATGGAAGCCAAAGCTTCTCCCCTAAATCCCATTGTTTTGATTCGAAATAAATCGTCGATACTACTAATTTTACTAGTTGCGTGTCGCTCAAATGCCATTCTTGCATCTGTATCACTCATTCCTTTTCCATTGTCTATCACTTGTACTAATGCTTTACCTGCATCGTTAATAATCAGTTTAATGATGCTTGCTCCAGCATCAACTGCATTTTCTAATAATTCTTTTACAGCACTAGCCGGCCGTTGAATTACTTCTCCAGCAGCAATTTGGTTGGCTATATTATCGGGTAATAATTGAATGATATCTTCCACGGGATGGCAAAAATAACATTCATCTTCCATTGATAACATTCTCTTACACTAAATTTGCCATCAAATTAATAAGAATGGCCCCAAATGCAGCAATTCAAAAGATCAGCAGAAGTTTTTTACCCAATAATTTTCAGGTTACTAACTGGGAAACCTTAGAACCCTTTTTCAAAATATTAACCGAGAGACCATTGTTGGGCAAGGAAGATTTAGAGCAATGGTTAAAAGATATGAGTGAGTTAGAGGCAGTAGTAAGTGAAGATGCTTGTTGGCGGCAGATCAAAATGACCTGTGATACTACCGATAAAACTTTGGAAGAAGCATTCACCTATTTCTGCATGCAAATTCAACCACAACTGCAACCCTATGCCGATTTGCTCAATAAAAAATTAGTGAATTGCGAATTCACTAAAGAATTAAATCAGCCCCTTTATTTTACTTATTTAAGGTCTGTTCAAAAAAGTATTGATCTTTTTAGAGAAGCCAATATTCCTGTTCAAGCAGAACTCAGTGTAATGCAACAACATTATGGTGCTATTGCAGGTAAAATGACTATTGAGGTAGATGGCAAAGAATATACTTTACAGCAAGCTG
>JAYTXG010000508.1:0-4080 GCA_043743375.1 Sphingobacteriia bacterium | reverse complement strand
GAATTTGATCAGTCATTATTGTTTTAAAAATGCCACAATCTTATCCTTTTCCATTTCTGTAATTAAAGCCCTGCTTTGCATGTGCATTCCGATTGTCTCCCATTTTTCTGGTGAGAAGGTTGATGGTGAAGGAGTATTATGGCAACGCTGACAATTTTCCGACCATAATTGAGCTCCAGATTTTGCTGCTACTTGCTGACTTACTTTACAGCTATTCAGTAATAGTATATTTAAACCTATCAAGACTATCATAGTGGTTAAAATAGTCGTTTTTTTGTTATATAAACATTTCATGATTTGTGGACTTTATAATTGAATTGAAAATTGTAGGTACATTGAATTGGATTGGGTTATAGTTCCAGGTGTGCCGCCAGTATTGATGTTTGTTGTATTCGTTGCTTTTATCGCTTCATAAGTGAACCGCACTACAGTTCGCCAGTTTAACCAATAATTAAGACTCAGAGCAAGTGAATTATCTTTCGTTCCAAAAATTGAATTGGCAGGAGTTGTATAATTGCCATAACGCGCGGCTACTTCAAAGTTTTTAAGTACCTTATTTGCACTAAACATTGGTCTTAATGCAGCCATAATATAACCGGTACGAGTGTTATTGTTAAAAGTATAGGTGGTGGTGGTATCAGTTGGATTGATATAATCTACGTGATCAATATTTGTTATACTATACTGGCCTTTTATGTTTAATTGAAATGGCTTTATGTTTTCTACAAGGTTCACATCTAATGCATACAAATTAGCGCTGATATTTTCAGTTTTAGAACCAGCATTTCCCACTTTTCCAGTCATCACTGAAGCTCCCAATTCAAGGGAAGAATTTGAAAAAGGCAACCATCCTATTCTTGCAGTAATTGTTCTGTTTTTGTTATTATCTGATATTCCTGCATTCTGCATTGTACCATCTGGCAAAAGCTGCATGCCGTTGGAAATGGCTATATCATAACTCCACTTCATACTGCCTGCTTGGAGCCCTCCTTCAGCTTCTACGGCATAATCTGTAGCTCCAGCAACTCCCTCAGGGTCTGTAGCAAACTTATTGATCCATCCTGCAGCCAATCGTTTATTGTAAGCGCCAAAAGGCAATACCATATACCCACCTCGTACGATAAGCCCTGGCATAACAAAGTAAGAAATGGCTGCCCAGTTTACACTCAGTTGATTTTTACTGAAAGAGGGTTCGAATTCAAGTAGAACTTTATTTCCATGTCTCCACAAGAACATCGGACTAAATTCGTAGTGATTAGCATCAGCGAGACTATTAGTTTTCGACACATCTCTGGAGCCTGCAAAAGTAGTAGTGGTTTTATTACTTACAAAACCAAAAGTGGTTAACCCTACTACCATAAAATGGTCTTCTCCTGGCTTAGTATATGCTGTTTGTTTTTCCAAGACGTTGATTCTATCAAGAAGTGAGGAATCAATGGCATTAGCGGTTTGTTGCGCCATGGTATTAGTTGAAAACAAGAAAAGTAGGCAAAAGACCAATAACCGATGAATCAATTTCTTTATTAATTTCATGATATTTAAATTAAAAGTTACATAAGAATATAAAAGAGTAGGTTGTTTAAAGTTGGCTATTTTGCTTTTTTAGCGAGTGTTCTAATATAATTAATCAATTCCCATCGCTGGGTTACATTGAGTGCAGATTTATATTGAGGCATAGGTGAACGTCCTTCTGAAAGCTTATAAAACAATGATCCGTCCGTTTCTTCCTGAATTTTTGCAGAAGTATGATCAGATGGTTTTGTACTCAGCGCTGCAGATGCTACCCCATCCCCTTTCCCTTTATCACCATGGCAGGGGGAACAATAGGTTGTGTATAGCGCTTTACCAGTTAAAATTGAACTGGCATCTAAAGCCAGTGGATTTTTTACATTTAAAGCTTCACTCGGCACAAGCCATTGCTTGGATTGTGCCTGACCTAAATTGTGGATGATTAAAAACAAAATAGAAACGGAAATAATTTTTAAAAAATCAGAGAAACGATTTCCCTTTTTCATAATAGAATATTAATTTGTTATTAATTTAAAAAGCTAATGCAAAGCTAAAAAGTTGTTGAGTGGTAGGGAATGAGATAACTCATGTAAAAAGATGAGATAAATCATGTAAAGGGATGATTAAATGTGTTTCCCAATATTTGTGATTAAAATAACAAACACAGGTTTAACATCTTCAAGCCGTTTAATATTACACGATTAATAAAATGCGTTGTATGAATCACATGTTGTAGAACTTGTTCTTATGCTTTAGTTAAACACTTAGAATCTCAATTGGATTTACAGCTTACTTTTAAATATATGCACCCCATCATCCAAATCATTTGCATATCCAACAATTACAATAAATGTAGAAATAGTGAAATTATTGGCTGAACATTAATTTCTTTATAGTTCTAAAAGTAAAAGATTTATTATTGATTGCTAGGCACCAGATATTAAATAAAGCCACTAATAAAGAAACCAAGTGCGGCCAACGTAATAGCCATACTCCCTATCCAAAGCGATTTTTTTTTGGTTAACATGGATATGGCTGAAATGGCAATAGCAACCTGAAAAAGGGTTACCGCTTGAGCAAGTATGATATGTTTTGACAAGAAATATTTTGATTCTTTCTGCAATTTTTCTGCTTCCTTTTTTATCTCCAATTGCTCTGCCTTGTACTTTATAACAGCAGCGGTATCTGCTATGCCTTTATTTACTTGTAAAGCTTTTATCTCAGCTTTAATCCCTTTTGCTTGGTAATAAGACCATTGATCTGAAGCTTGTATTTGCTCTATCAAAGCCTCATTGGAATAATGACCGGCCATTAAACCAGAAATTGCTGCAAATACCGCCATGAAAGCCGTTGAAATAGCAACATATTTAAACCATCCTGATTCACCCGTTTCTTTAGCCTGCTCATGAATGGTTTCATGTAAATGTTCGGTAGGAATTTCTATTTCGTCCATAAAGAAAGGTATTTAAATTATCGCAATGAACATAAAAGATAATATTACTTTATGTAAAACCAATTTTATTCTGTTGTTTTAGCAACATTGTGTATCATAGAGTATCTTAAGGGTTTTACTTTACAGCCTACTTTTTAGATTAACTTATTGAAAAGTATAACCTGACTTGTTAGATTAATATCGAATTTTTTCGTTAAAATCTTCTCACAATAATTCCAACTTAATTTCTCCATTTCAATTCTTATAGTTGCTTTTTTTAGCATTCAATTAGTTTATTTTACAAATAAAAATGGAATTGGATAAGATTTGCTTTGTTGGTTTTTTATTTTTCTAGAAAATAAAGTTGATGATGCTAATTATTAAATTCAGTAAAAAAGAAAAATTTGAAAAAAATACTTTATCTAATTAGTTGCTTATTTTTATTATTAACTAGTTTTTCTGCAGATGCTCAGATGTATAAAACTTCAGCTGATACAGTTAAGCTAAATAAGTCCTTAAAACGGCTATCCGATAAAATTGGCTTATACTGGGTTAGCAAATCGTAGTATATTTTTTTAAAGACCTAAAGCTTCTGCGTTTGTTAGCATTACTGATGGTGCTTCTTTTAGATAGATACCAAATATTCCCAAGTTAAAAATCGTTTGGTAAACTTATCGGACTGGTATTTATTAACTGCTCTTTGCACATGATACTTTGGTGCTAAAGAAATCGGCTGTCCGAAAACAGAATTACCCAAAAATATTTGTACTATTTTTTACATGATTACTTTGTGGTAAAAGCAACCTATATAATTTGGGCGATATCCTAAAAAGTATGGCTCACTTTTTCCCTTCTTCATTTATCTCGAGCAGTACTGAAAATTTATATAATCCCAATAAAAATTTCGCCTTTACTTTACATAAAAACTATATCATTCATATCACTTTGTGCATCATACTGTATCATTGTTACCCATAATCTGTCCTCTAATTTCAAAATCCGTTAAAATTAAAAAGTAGTAACCGAAATAGTCACAACTATTAGGCTACTAAAGGCGAAGAAAGGCAATTATCGGCAAGTATAAACTACTGATAATGAATGTAAACACTGTAGAATGTGTGTAGATAGTGTGGTGGCTA
>JAYTXG010000507.1:0-6353 GCA_043743375.1 Sphingobacteriia bacterium | reverse complement strand
TTCAATTGTATTTTTACAATTCCTCTTAGTTGTGATTTAGCTAATGGACTAAACATAATAATCTCATCCACCCGATTTAAAAACTCTGGTCGAATTGTTTGTCGCAACAAATTCATTACATCCAACTTAGCTTTTTCGCCAGCAGCTTCAATGCCAGATTCAGCAACACCTTCGTATGCATCTTGAATTAAGTGACTACCCAAATTACTAGTCATAATAATAATGGTATTCTTAAAATTTACAATTCGTCCTTTATTATCGGTAAGTCGCCCATCATCTAAAACTTGTAAAAGTATATTCCACACATCAGGGTGAGCCTTTTCTATTTCATCAAGCAATACCACGCTATACGGTTTTCTGCGAACTGCTTCTGTTAGTTGCCCGCCTTCATCGTAACCAACATACCCAGGAGGTGCTCCAACCAAACGAGATACTGAATGCTTTTCTTGATACTCGCTCATATCAATACGAGTCATCATCGATTCATTATCAAATAAATATGCAGCTAGCGCTTTTGCTAATTCAGTTTTGCCTACACCTGTAGTACCCAAGAAAATAAATGAACCTATTGGTTTCTTAGGATCTTGCAAGCCAGCTCTACTTCTTCTGATAGCGTCTGCTACGGCGGTAATTGCTTCTTCTTGTCCTACAACTCTTTCATGCAATTCATCTTCTAAATGCAATAATTTCTCTCTTTCACTTTGAAGCATTTTGGCAACAGGAATACCAGTTGCTTTGGCGATATTGGCTGCAATATCTTCTGCATCTACTTCTTCTTTTAACAAGCGTTTATCTCCACTAGTTAATAATTGATTAGTAATAGTATCAATCAATGTTTCTTGTTCTTTAATTTTTCCGTATCGTATTTCAGCTACTTTACCATATTCACCATTTCGCTCAGCTTGTTCTGCTTGTTGCTTAAATTGATCAATATTTGCTTTAGCTGTTTGTACTTTTTCAACTAAATCTTTTTCTTGTTTCCACTTA
This sequence comes from Sphingobacteriia bacterium, assembly GCA_043743375.1. Lineage (GTDB taxonomy): Bacteria > Bacteroidota > Bacteroidia > Chitinophagales > Chitinophagaceae > Sediminibacterium. The sequence goes on along the minus strand of JAYTXG010000507.1, from coordinate 5,366 downwards.
GCTTTTAAGGTATCTCTTTCAACAGCGAGGTTACTAATTTCGATATTTAATTCCTTTAACTTAGGCGTATCATTTTCTCTTTTAATAGCTTCTCTTTCAATTTCTAATTGGCGAATTTGGCGTTCTAAACGATCTAGTTCTTCAGGCATCGAATTCATTTCGAGGCGAAGTTTTGCCGCACTTTCATCAATTAAATCGATTGCTTTGTCGGGTAAAAAACGGTCGGTTATATATCTATTAGATAATTCCACAGCCGCAATAATCGCTTCATCCTTTATTCTTACATGATGGTGGGTTTCATATCGATCTTTCAATCCACGAAGAATGGAAATAGCATCTTCTACATTTGGTTCATTAATCATTACTTTCTGAAATCTTCTTTCAAGGGCTTTGTCTTTTTCAAAATACTTTTGATACTCGTTTAATGTTGTAGCTCCAATTGCACGCAATTCACCTCTAGCTAAAGCAGGTTTCAAAATATTAGCTGCATCCATTGCACCTTCCCCACCCCCTGCACCTATTAGTGTATGAATTTCATCAATAAAAAGAATAATTTCACCATCACTTTCAGCAACTTCTTTTACCACACCTTTTAATCTTTCTTCAAATTCACCCTTATATTTTGCACCAGCAATTAACTGACCCATATCTAGTGCGAAAATAATTTTTGATTTGAGATTCTCTGGCACATCTCCATTTACTATACGCATGGCTAATCCTTCCACAATAGCCGTTTTACCTACTCCAGGTTCTCCTACTAAAATTGGATTATTTTTAGTTCTTCTTGTAAGAATATGCAACGTTCTTCTAATTTCTTCATCTCTTCCAATTACTGGATCTAACTTGCCATCTCTTGCCATTTGATTCAAGTTTTTGGCAAATTTATTCAACATATTTAACTGCGTTTCTTGAGTTTGAGATTGGATGGTTTCTCCCTTACGCAACTCTTTTAAAGCAGCAATTAATCCCTTTTCAGTTACACCTTGTGACTTCAATAATTTCGACGTTGAATCGGTTAATTGGAGTAATCCAATTAGTAAATGTTCTGCAGTTACAAACTCATCTTTAAATATATTTAATGCAGCATTTGCTTTTAATAAAGCATTATTAAATTCTCTTCCATTAGATTGAGCTGGTTCTCCACTTTGTACTTTGGGTAATAGATAAATGAGCTCATCTAATTTACTATCTAAGAAAGTTGGATTTACATTATTCTTTTTTAATAAAAAAAAGGTTGAGGAGTCTTTATCGCTTAATAATGCTTTTAATAAGTGTTCGGTTTCTATAGTTGGATTATTGTTGCTAAATGCTATTTGCTGAGCAGATTGTATTAGCTCCTGTGCTTTGATTGTGTAATTATTTAAGTTCATATTTTTCTTGATTGATTTTATTAAGTAAATTAACTAACTTTAATATATTCATCAAATCCTACTCCAACCTAGAATATCGGAAATTATGTCGCCAAAATCAAAGCATTACTGCGCTATCGTCAGTCTTATTGCATCCTTTGTGTTATTTTTACAAGAGATCAAAGCCCAATATAACTTCATAAGTATTGATCAAAAATTAGAATCAGTAAAAAAAGACTTAGGTGATAATTTTTCAGTACTAGTTTACAAAGATGGTAAAAATATTTATGAGAAGTATGTAGGAGATTTTAATGCTAAAACACAGGCTCCGATTGCAAGTTCTAGCAAATGGTTAACTGCAGCATTGGTAATGGTTTTAGTAGATGAAGGAAAAATTAATTTAGATGATAAAATAAGTAAATACCTACCTCTATTCAATAAATTTAGTAAAGGGTATATTACTATAAAACAATGCCTTTCGCATTTAACAGGCATTGAATCTGAGCCAATAAGTTTAGTTGATTTATTAAAAGCAAATAAATACAATAGTTTAGATGAAGAAGTAGAGAGTTTTGCCACAAAAAAAGAAATACTGGCAAATCCTGGTATTGAGTTTAGGTATAGTGATATCGGGTTTAAAATTGCTGGAAGAATTATTGAATTAGTAACTAAAAGAGGTTTTGAACAAGCCATGCAAGAAAAAATACTTCGTCCATTACAAATGAGAAGTACCAGTTTTTCTAGTTTAAATAAAGTGAATCCTTCTGGGGGTGCTGTTTCTACTGCAAATGATTACATGAATTTTTTAAGCATGATTTTAAATAAAGGTATATATAATGGCAAAAGAATTTTAAGTGAGCAATCAATCGCTTTAATGCAAACTTCGCAAACCACTATTCCAATGATTAAATATGCTCCAAAAGTAGCAGAAGGTTATAATTATGGATTGGGAGAATGGATACTAGAAACTGATGAAAAAGGAATTTCTACTGTTGTTTCAAGTTCAAGTTTATTTGGAACATGGCCATTGATAGATAAATGCAGAGGCTATGCTGTTATTATTTTTACAAAAGGAATTTTAACTGAAAGCAAGAAAGATGCTTATGTAGATATTAAAAAATTAATTGATCAGCAAATCATTGCTAATTGTAAGTAAATCAAATTTTACAATGAAAAATATTAGTACCCCACCAAGATTACTTTTTCATGAATACGAACACAAGACAGCGCCTATTGCTAGTAAAAAAGTATTTTTAAAACGACTCTATTTAAATTCAGCAATTGCAAGTATTATTTTGTTAATCTGTTTATTAATTGGAGTGGTTGGTTATAAATTAGGCGGACCAATGAGTTGGATTGATGCATTGCACAATGCTTCCATGATTTTAGGTGGAATGGGACCAGTTACAGAAATTAAAACTTTTGGAGGGAAACTATTCTCTTCCTTTTATGCATTATTCTGTGGTGTTGCATTTATTACCAATATTGGTTTATTAATTGCTCCATTGGCACATCGTTTTTTTCATATTCTGCATGCCGAATAGCTGCATATAATATTAAGATATTTCAATTATAATGTTATCTCTAGAAAAGAATTCCACCAAGCTAAAAAAAATTGCCACTCAACTTGGCTTCGAGTATTGCGGTATTGCCAAAGCAGTAAAGCTTGATGATGATGCAAGACGTTTAGAAAAATGGTTATCAAATGGAATGCATGGAAATATGCAATACATGGAAAATCATTTTGATGTAAGAATTGATCCCCAAAAATTATTTCCAGGAGCAAAATCAGTAATCACCTTACTAAAGAATTATTACCCTTCACAACAACAACATTCAGAAGCCCCTTTAATTGCAAAATATGCTTGGGGCAAAGACTACCACTTAGTAATTAGAAATCAATTACATGAATTTTTAGTAGCCATTAGAACATCCATTGGTGATGTTAACGGAAGAGGTTTTGTAGATTCTGCTCCAGTTTTAGAAAGAAGTTGGGCTTTGAAAAGTGGTTTAGGATGGATTGGAAAGAATGGGAACCTAATTAATAAAACGAGTGGTTCATTTTTTTTTATTGCCACACTAGTTGTTGATCTTGATTTGCAATATGATGATCCTTTTGCAAAAGACTATTGTGGAAGCTGCACTAAGTGTATTGATTATTGCCCAACCGATGCAATTTTAGAAAACAAAGTAGTAGATGGTAGCAAATGTATTAGCTATTTTACAATTGAATTAAAAGATGCGTTGGTACCTACTGAAATGAAAGATAAATTCAACAATTGGATGTTTGGATGTGATATTTGTCAAGACGTTTGTCCATGGAACCGCTTTAGCAAACCAAATATTGAGAATGCCTTCACTCCTATTCCTGAAATTTTATCAATGACAAAAAAAGATTGGTTCAACATAAGTGAAGATGCGTTTAACAAATTATTTAAAAACAGTCCATTAAAAAGATCGAAATTTGCTGGCGTTCAACGAAACCTTCAATTTATTAGTCAGACCGAAAAATAATTAATACCAACTACATTTTTTATATGAATTTATTAGAAAGAGATGAAAAAGTAATTTGGCATCCATTTACTGCACAAAAAAATAGGGCTCCTGTAATTCCTATTGTAAGAGGAAGTGGAAGTTTATTATTTGATGAAAAAGGAAATGAATACATTGATGCAATTAGTAGTTGGTGGGTAACATTGCATGGGCATGCTCATCCATATATTGCCGAAAAAATATATCAACAAGCATTAACATTAGAGCAAGTAATTTTTGCTGGCTTTACACACGAACCTGCTGTTTCATTAGCTGAAAGATTATTGCGAATATTACCTACTAATTTTACTAAAATATTTTACAGCGATAATGGATCAACTTCTACTGAAGTAGCACTGAAAATGGCTGTCCAGTATTGGTGGAATAAAGGAAATCAACAAAGACGAAAAATACTTGCCTTCAACAATAGCTATCATGGAGACACATTTGGGGCAATGAGTGTGAGCGACAGGAGTGTTTTTACATTAGCGTTTCAAACAATGTTATTTGAAGTGATTTTTATTGATACGCCTAACCAAGAAAATATAGGAGACATAAAATCCATCATTCACAGAGAAGGAAAAAATATTGCAGCTTTTATTTATGAACCACTGGTGCAAGGAGCAGGTGGGATGAAAATGACTGATTCCTATTTGCTTAATGAATTATTAAACACAGTAAAAGGAGAAGATATTATCTGCATTGCAGATGAAGTAATGACTGGTTTTGGAAGAACAGGAAAGTTTTTCGCTAGTGACTATATGAACAAAAAACCAGATATTATTTGTTTAAGCAAAGGATTAACAGGAGGCACAATGGCTTTGGGAGTAACTGCTTGTACAGATCAAATATATTCGGCTTATGTAGAAGACGATGCAATGAAAACATTTTTTCATGGGCATTCATTTACTGCTAATCCTATTGCATGTACCGCAGCATTAGCAAGTTTAGATTTATTGGAGCTGCCGAAATGTATTGAGCAAATTGAGTGGATTTCGGCACAAATGAGCCAGTTTGCCCATCAACTTAAACCAATTAAAGGCATTAAAAACATTCGTTGTTTGGGAACGATACTGGCTTTTGAGCTAAATATTGGGAAAGATGAATACTTAAATAGTATTTCAAAAGATATTACTCAACGAAGTTTAGAAAAGGGTATTTACTTGAGACCATTGGGAAACACCATTTATTTGATGCCGCCTTATTGCATAAATAATGCGGATTTATGCAATATTTATGCAGTTGTTACAAGTTTTTTAACATCATTATAATAAAAATTCAACAAATACAGAAATTTACCGCATTAATACTATATTGTATTTAATTTCTGATCAACCAAAAAACGACATGCACATGAATCTTAAAAATGTACAATTTAGGGTACTACCAAGAGTTGCTTTTCTCATGATAGGTATACTCTTTACAATTTGCTTAAATGCCCAAACAGTAATCAAAGGAAAAATTACCGACAGCAAAGGACTTCCT
>JAYTXG010000506.1:0-4164 GCA_043743375.1 Sphingobacteriia bacterium | reverse complement strand
ATATCGAACCAGGTAACCATTTGATCTACAACAATTCGATCATTTTTAAATACACCCAACTCTTCTTTTGGGGTAATTGAAAAAAAATAACATAAAACGCCTTTATATTCTTGAATATCTAGTTTATAATCATATAGCTTATGTGCATTTTCATCATAGAGATCTAGCTTATCGCCAATAAATGGGATTCCCGTTATTTTTTTTCCTGGATTAAAAAACAACATTTTAAGTTGCTCTTTGTGCTTTTCAATTCCACTTTTATTAGTTACTGTTCTATTCTTTCCTTTTACAATATTATTTTCACCACAAATAGTATCTTTTGTAAAAAATAAACTTGCGTACAACTCAGGAGTGGTGTAGTTAAAATGCTTTTTTGCATCATAAAAATCTCCAGTAATTTTTTCTTCAAGCACGTCCATTGTTCTGCAGTTACCAATCCGATTTTGTCGTGTTTTGCTATATAATGAAGCTTTTATAGCTCCATGTTTATCCAACATTTTAATATCGTTGTAAGAGCTATAACCCAATATTCTCAGATTTTTAAAGGCCTTATAAAAAGTGGTATCATCTTTTATTTGTTCAAGTAAAAATCGATAATCTAAATTATTTCTTACTACTACTTCCGATAAGGTAAATCTCCTTTCATCAATAATCACAGTAGTGTCTTGTGAAAGGGCTTTCAGGCTTATCAAAGTACAAAAAAAAATAAAAATAAATTTTATCATTTTGCAAAACTCATTTTATAATCTACTTTAATTTTCCCTTTACTAATATCATTTAATTTGCCTTGTAACATTTTTTTACGAAGGGGTTTTAGATAATCAATAAATAGCTTGCCTTCTATATGATCATATTCATGTAATATAATTCTAGCAGTAATTCCGGAAAACGTTTCAGTAAACTCATTAAAGTTTTCATCGCAATAAGCAATGGTAACTTTTTCAGCCCGAATAATATCTTCACGTATTTTAGGAATACTCAAGCAACCTTCATTGTAAGCCCATTCTACTCCATCGGTTGAAACAACTTCTGCATTAATAAATACTTTTTTAATGCCTATATCATCTATAAATTCCTTTTTTTCTTCATCATCCATATTTTCAAAAATCTGAATGCTATCTATTATAAAAATTCTTATATCCTTATTTATTTGTGGTGCAGCCAATCCAACACCATTACTAGAATACATGGTTTCCCACATATCATCTAACAACTTATTTAACTCAAGATAGTCTGAATCTATGTGTTTACTCACTTTTCTTAATACAGGCGCCCCGTAGGCAACAATTGGAAAAATCATCTTTGATAATCTTGGTTAAAAATGCAAAAGTAACCTTAAACAATTAATTTACAAACTACACAAGTCTGTATGTTGCAAATACTCCTGAAGCATAATGGTAGCAGCTATTTGATCGATATTCCCTTTAATGCGCCGATCTTTTTTCTTCATCCCCATGTCGATCATTGCTCTTACAGCTAGTTTTGAAGTATATCGTTCATCCACCTTTTTAATGGGAATAGTGGGGAATGCTTTGGCTAAATTTTTAATAGCCGCTGCTACTAATGGAGTGGCATGTGTAGCAGAATTATCTAAATTTAGTGGCTCCCCAATTAATATTAATTCTACCTTTTCATTTTTAGTATATTCTTGCAAAAAAATAATTAATTTGCTTGATTCAATGGTGGTTAATGCTGTAGCAATAATCTTTAATGGATCAGTTACTGCCAATCCAGTTCTTTTGCCCCCATAATCAATACAAATAATTCTTGCCACTTTATAAATTTATTTTACCATCCGAATTGTAAAAAAACTGCTGCAATTACAATAATACTAAATACAACACTTGCTATTCCGTTTGCCGTCATAAATGCAATATTAACTTTACTCAAATCATTTGGAGCAACTAAGCGATGTTGGTATACAAGCATGCCGACAAATATAAATGCACCAATCCAATAAATCCAATGAAAGGAACCAATTAATCCTGCCAGCAAAATACAAATACTACTCAATAAATGCAATGATTCAGAAACCTTTAATCCATTAACTTTTCCTAAAACACTAGGGATAGAATATAATTTTTGGGATTGATCAAAATCAACATCTTGCATTGCATAAATAATATCAAAACCGCTTACCCAAAAAATAACAGCCATAGAAAATAAAATAGGCAGCCAATTAAAAGAACCAGTAACCGCTAAATATGCTCCAATAGGTGCCAATGAAAGTCCTAGTCCTAGAACTAAATGACACAATACAGTAAAGCGTTTGGTGAAACTATAAAATAAAATTATTAACAGTGCAAAAGGCGATAAATAAAAGCAAATTGTATTTAAAAAATAAGTTGCAGCTATAAATATGATACAATTGATAATTACAAAAAGCAATGCTTTTTCTGCTGATAAAATTCCAGCAGGAATTTCACGGATTGCAGTGCGTGGGTTTTTAGCATCAAAATGCCGATCGAGGTACCTGTTGAATGCCATGGCTGCACTTCTTGCAGTTATCATACAAATAATTACCAAAATTAATTTCTTCCCCATTTCAATACTCCACAATGAATGCATAGATCCATTACTTACAGGGATGGCAATAAAAAAACCAATCATTGCAAATGGCATTGCAAAAATAGTATGTGAAAATTTAATTAGACTTAAATAATTTTTTACTGAAGACAATTTGAATTGGAATTTAAGAATTTTTTAATACTGCAATATTTTGTTAAAGATTGTTTATATTTTTTAAATGAGACTCTACCGCTTTCCAAAGTAAAATACCTGCAGCTACTGAAACATTTAAAGAATGTTTAGAACCCAATTGCGGAATTTCTATACACCCATCACATAAATTGAATACCTCATCTGCTACTCCTTCTACTTCATTTCCAAATACCAATGCAATTTTTGGTTGATCAAAGCTAAAATGTTCCAATAACACACTTCCCTCAGCTTGTTCTATCGCATAAATTTGAAATTCATCTTTCTTTAATAAACACAGTGCTTCTAGTGTATTGCTAAAATACTTCCATACTACAGTTTCAGTAGCACCTAATGCTGTTTTATTAATATCTCTATGAGGGGGTTGAGGCGTATACCCACACAAATAAATTGCTTGAATTAAAAATGCATCTGCTGATCTAAAAATACTTCCCACATTGTGCATGCTTCTAATATTGTCTAAAACTACAATAACAGGGGTTTTTCTGGCTTGCTTAAATGCTTCCACCGATTTTCGTCCAAGTTCGTCCATTTCCCACTTTCGCATGTTGCAAAGATAAATCCATCTATTCAAATATGTATTTTTTTCCACAAAGAGCTTCGTCACTTCAATTGGCACTTTGCTTTGTTATATTTGTTACCCATGGCAAAATCTGGCAACAACACTCCATTAATGCAACAGCATAATGCAATTAAGCAAAAATATCCTGATGCAATTTTGTTGTTTAGGGTAGGAGATTTTTATGAAACATTTGGCGAAGATGCTGTGATTGCATCTAAGGTATTGGGCATAACACTTACAAAAAGAAATAATGGAGCCGCTGCTTCAAGCGAGTTAGCTGGTTTCCCGCATCATTCATTAGATACTTATTTGCACAAATTGGTTAAAGCAGGTTATAGGGTTGCTATTTGTGATCAATTGGAAGACCCTAAAATGGCAAAAGGAATTGTAAAAAGAGGTGTTACCGAAATGGTTACTCCTGGAGTTGCAACCAACGACAAATTATTAGAATACAAAAGCAATAATTTTTTAGCTGCTTTGCATTTTACAGAAACTTCAACAGGTATTGCATTGCTTGATATTTCTACAGGAGAGTTTTATGTAGCTCAGGGGAGTGATGAGTACATCGATAAATTATTGCAAAGCTTAAAACCTGCCGAAGTAATTTTTCAAAGAAATTATCAAAAACAATTTAAAGAAACCTATGGCGCTAAGTTTTATACTTATACCATGGAGAGTTGGATTTTTGATGAAGCTTTTGCAACAGAAAGTTTACTCAAACATTTTCAAACTCATTCATTAAAAGGATTTGGAATTGATGGATTAAAAGAATCAATTATTGCTGCTGGTGCAATTTTATATTATCTTAAAGAAACAGAACATCCTAACCTGAAACACATAACAGGATTACAAAGAATTGAACGAGACGATTTTTTGTGGATGGA
>JAYTXG010000505.1:0-1551 GCA_043743375.1 Sphingobacteriia bacterium | reverse complement strand
TCCCAATCGAATTTTTTCTGTAGGAATAGTTAAAATATATTTAGCGGCATCCTCATAGATTAATGAAAAAAACAAATCTGATGAATCAGTAAATGCATTCGTTACTTGTTTGTTTTGAACTGTAATTTCTCTTGAATGATTCAATAAATTTTTGATTGCGTTTCCACCATTAATATTTAATGTATTTGTATCATTAGAGTTAAATACCTGTTCTTGTCCGAATAAATTAAGCTTACCATTTACCAATTTTAGTTGTGATTGAAGCTTGTACCCTATTTTAGTTATTGACTGAACAGTGTATAAAGTATTCTTACTCATTTCAGCTAGAATGATCATTTCTTGTTGCGGTATATGTATTGTAATAGTATTTTTTTGAGTTTGCAGTACTTCAAATTGCTGTGCATACAAGTAACTGCAATTAACCAAAAGCAGCATAAAATATATACATCTAATCATTTAAATAATTAATTACTACCAGCTGCCGCTTGCACCTCCACCGCCACTACTTCCTCCTCCAAAACCTCCGAAGCCTCCACCGTCACCGCCTCCGCCAAAACCACCACCCCCGCGGTTTCCACCTCCTAAGAGTGAAGACCATAATAAAGCTTGAGCAATATTTCCTGCTCCATTTCTACTCATTATGCCTCCGCCTCCGCTTCCACCACCACGGCCTACAATTATTAATACCGCAAATAAAATGAATAAGAAAGTGATAACTGATCCGGCACCTTTGCCAGGTGCCTTTTTTTCGCGTTGAACTTTGTATTCACCAACGGCTGCTTTTGATAATGCATTAATGGCATTATCTATTCCACGGTAATAATTCCCTTCTTTGAAAGATGGAGTCATTTCATTTCGGTTAATACTAGACGCTGTTACATCTGGTATTGCACCTTCTAAACCATAGCCTACTTCTATCCGTATTTTTCTATCATCAATAGCAGCAATAATAAGAACACCATTATTAGTTTTTTTATTACCGATTCCCCATTCGCGAAAAAGTTTTGTTGCATACTCTTCTATTGCACCGCCGTCTAATGATTTAATTAATACAACTACAATTTGATTAGAGGTACTATCATCTAAGGCAACTAACTTTTGTTCTAGTAATGCTACTTGATCTGCCGATAAAACGCCTGCAGCATCATTAACTAAACGTGGTGGATTGGGCTTGAGCAATACATTCTGTGCATTACCCAATAATCCAACAAAAGACAATAGTAAGATGAGAAATAATTTCTTCATGTAGATGTAGAGGCTTTGTAGTTATTTTCCGAATACAATATCATCTGGCAATTCATTTTTATCTCCCTCATTATCATAAGGAAAATGAGCTTCCAATGCTTCGCCGATATCATATATAATTTTAACTAATCCATCAGTATAGTTCTGTTGATTAAAATGCGTTAGCATATTTGTTACTGCTGCATTCCAAAACTCATCACCCACTTTTTTGTGAATTCCTTCATCACCATAAACAGCCAGTTGACGGTCTTTCATGGCAACGTATAAAAGCACGGCATTGCGTTGATCAGTTTTATACATTTGCAA
>JAYTXG010000504.1:0-2350 GCA_043743375.1 Sphingobacteriia bacterium | reverse complement strand
TCGCTAATAGTTGACTCATGGTTTTTTAATGAATGCTGACTTTCGGTTTTCTGCTCCAACACAATTCTATTCTTATCTCTTTTTGGGCCCAATATTTTACTGCTTCTGCAAAAAAATTATTGGGCCCAAAAAGAGATAAGAATAGAATTGTGTTGGAGCAGAAAACCGAAAGTCAGCATTCATTAAAAAACCATGAGTCAACTATTAGCGATGTATTAATGATTTTATTTGGAGTAATCATTACTTCATTTGCTTTAAAAAGTTTTTTAGTTCCCAATCAGTTTTTTGATGGTGGCATTACCGGTATCTCACTTTTATTGCACGAACATTTTAATATTAACCTTGCATATATAATTGTGTTGGCCAATATTCCCTTTATTATCATGAGTTATTTTGCGGTGAATAAGGGTTTTGCAATTAAAACATTTTTTTGTGTTGTGTTATTAGGCTTGTTCTTGTTGTATCCAGGATTTCCAGTAATAACGAATGATAAATTATTGATTTCTATTTTTGGTGGATTTTTTTTAGGACTAGGAATTGGTTTAACAATGCGTGCGGGTTGTGCGGTGGATGGAATTGAGGTATTGGCATTATACACTTTGCGCAGATCTAGTTTTTCCATCAGTGAAATTATTTTAGGATTAAATATTATCATCTTTAGTATGGCGGCAGTATGGTATGGTGTTCCTACTGCATTGTATTCTATGCTTACCTATTTTACAGCGTCAAAAACAATTGATTATGTGGTAGAGGGCATACAAGCATATACTGGTGTAACCATTATTTCTGGAAACAGCGAAGCGGTAAAACATAAGCTGGTAAACGAATTGGGGAGAGGAATTACAGTTTACAAAGGCGAGCGTGGTTATTTGCCGGGCAAGTTTGATGTGCACGATGATTGCGATATTATTTTTACCATCATTACTAGATTAGAAATGCGTAAGTTAAAAAATATGGTAACAGAAGTAGACCCCAATGCTTTCGTTTTTGCAAGTACCATTAAAGAAGCTTCGGGTGGAGTAATAAAAAGAAGACATTTGCATTAAAAGGATTTAAATAAGATATAGTGAGTATAATTAAAAAAAAAATTACTTTTGTAATAGTACTATTTAGTATTACAATAATTGGATTCACACAGCCTACACCACTAGATCAAAAATATGTGGATAGTATTACCAAACTGCTTCCCCATTATCCAACCGATTCAAATAAAGTAAATCACCTTTCTAGGTTAGCGTCCATGTACGTGTTACAGGATCCAGCATTAACGGAGAAGTATGCAAATGAAGGTGCCTACATTGCCGACAAAATTAATTATCCAAAAGGAAGAATAAGTTGCTTGGGGCAAGCCGCTTTTGTACTTGCTATTAGTGGAGAATGGGCAAAATCTACCTACAAAGTTAACATGGCAATTCAGCTAGCTGAAAAATATTCTCCTATTTCAATGATATACCTCTCCAATATCATGTGGCTCAACTCGATTACCCAAGGAGATAATATAACAGCATTAAATTGGGTAAACAAAGCGTTGCACAACCCTTTTTTTGAATCATTCTCTGAACCTGGTAAATGGGCTACTTATATGCAGCTGGGATTTGTTTTTGAAGCTTTGAACAGACTTGATTCTGCCAAATATTATGAAAAAATTCTACTTGTTTACCAAGAAAAATATGCCAAGTTCTCTCCTAATCTTGCAGACCTTTCGCACAATTCATACGGCGTTTCGGGTAGAATAGCTTTAAAAGAAAATAGATATATGGATGCAATCCGTTTTTTTCATTTGGCAGAGGAAAATAGAGGATTAGCAAAAGTGTATTACATATTGCACAAATCAGATTCTACTATTTATTATGCAAATAAAAGTTTACAAATTGGATATAAACTTAAAGCACCAAATACTATTCAGTCTGCAGCTAAAATATTAGCGGAGGAATATGCAGTTTCCAATCCAGCATATTCTAATAAGTACCTTAACATTTATATCAATTCAAGGGATTCATTATTTGGCAATGAAAAATTAAAAGCGCTTGAACTGGTTAACCTGAATGAGCAGAAAAATAAATTTGAAATAGAGAAAAAAGAGACTACCAATACGAACCTTATTTTGTTTGGGGCGATACTTTCAATATTGGCAATAGTTACAATTGCATCATTTCTACTTTGGCGTAATAATCGTTTTAAACAAACCGCAAATGTAAAATTAGAAAAAGCGTTTCATGATTTAAAATCCACTCAAAAACAACTCATCCAGTCAGAAAAAATGGCCAGCCTTGGAGAACTCACAGCAGGCATTGCACACGAAATACAAAACCCGTTAAACTTTGTGAATAATTTTAGTGAAGTAAGTAGA
>JAYTXG010000503.1:0-1634 GCA_043743375.1 Sphingobacteriia bacterium | reverse complement strand
TGCCACTCATTTGGTAAAGATTCTATTGTATCAAAAACAGATTTTCTATTTTGAATATCAAAACAAAGCGGCAATACTTTTATGCCATTATTTTTTTGGAGTTGAATAGATAAATCAATCAATCGATCCTCTCTTCTACCGGTGATTATGCAGTTCCAACCCGCTGCAGCAAATGTTTCTGCGATAGATTTTCCAAAACCTGAACTAGCTCCTGTAATTAAAATTATTTTACTCATATATATTTTTATTGCTAAATTAACAAAGAGATTGATAAGAATGTTTGCCTATTGAATATTTTCAATAAAATTCATGATGAATTGATTTACTTGTTTGGTTGCTTCCCACATTCCCATATGCCCCACGCCATCTAAAACAAGCAAATATTTGGTTGAAGGAAGTTTTGCTTGTTCAAGTACATCATCAATAGGAGCGGCAACATCTTCTGTGCCAGCAATGAATAGAATTGGCAATTGAGATTCTTTAAGAACAAAAGCCCTGTCTGGCCTTACCATCATTGCATGATAATATGCTTGTAAAGAAGTATTGCTAAAATGTTTACTTTTTTTGATGAGTTCATCTACAGCATCCGTAAACACCTCTTTAAATACTTTGCCAAATAAATTAGGGATTGTATTTTTTAGGAAGGAGTATCCTCCATATTCTGCAATAATCTCAATTCCCCTAGCTCTATTTATTTTCTTAGCTTCATTGTCGGCATAAGCTGTAGAATGAATTAATCCAAAACCTCTTAAGTAGTTTGGGTATTTTTCAGCGAAAGCTAATGTTATATAACCACCCATGCTATGACCCAACAAAATACAGGCTGTAATATTTTCTTGATCCAATAAATCTTTTATATCATTGGCCATATGTTCAATAGTCAATGTGTTTTTATTTTTCATTAATGGAGAAGATCTTGTTCCTTGTAAATCAGGAACTAATACTTTGCAATAATCTTTTAAAAAATTAACTTGATTGTCCCAAATGCTACCATCCTCTCCAAAACCATGAACTAAAACTACAGGAATTCCTTTGCCATAAATATTGTAATGCAAGTTAGATTTGTGTTGAATCATAGAATAATTAATCAGCAGTAATTACCACTTTACACGCCTTTTTTTGATTTGCATAAATACATGAAAAAAGATTAAAAGAATACTTGCAAAGAAGCTCATTTTAAAAATATAATCACCATGCATTACGTAGAAAGTTAGTTCATTCTTTATAGGAACTGGGTATTTAATAACTGCAGTGGTATCCCAAGGCTTTTGTTCTTGAATTTCACCGTAATCATTTATCACTGCAGATATTCCTGTGTTGGCGCTTCTCACAACCCATCTTCTTGTTTCAATAGCTCTTAATTTTGCATACGCAAGATGCTGTTTATGCCCAAGCGTATTGCCCCACCACCCATCATTAGTGATTACAGCTAATACATTTGCACCCTTGGCCACATAACTATTAACATACTCGCCATAAATGCTTTCATAACAGATTATTGGCGCTGTAATATATTTATTGCCAGTTGATTTAAATACTTCAGATGCTGTAGATCTTCCGTAACCTCCAGTACTACCGCCAAATTGTTCAAAAACGGGCGACATGAATCGAAGAAAAGAAGGCAAAGATTCTAC
>JAYTXG010000502.1:0-1640 GCA_043743375.1 Sphingobacteriia bacterium | reverse complement strand
TTAACGCATTATCCAAAAGATATTGAAACTTCTCTTTCTATTACCGAACAAGAGGCAGACATCTTAGAAGTACAAAAAGAGAAAGTAACTGTAAGTGATTTAATAAAACGAGTAATTGAACAGGTTGCATTTGAAGCAAGATCCAATGAATATGTAGATAAAAAAAGTGGTGTGAGTGCTCGTTTAACAATAGCTGCTTTTGAAAATGCAGTGAGTTCTGCAGAAAGAAGGGCCATTATTCATAACGAAAAACAAACCCAAGTTTGGATTAGTGATTTAAATGGAATCATTCCAGCAATTACCGGTAAAATCGAATTGGTATATGAGGGCGAACAGGAGGGATCTTATCAAGTAGCAGTAAATTTAGTTGACAAATCGATACGCACTCAATTTGCAGCTTATTTCCCCGATCCGGATACATTAAAAAAACGAAAATCAACAGGTAAAAAGCAACCTGAAGAAACAGCTCCCGAAAGCCCCTACAAATCAGTATCTAAATGGTTTGATGCTGGTAATCACCTAGATCTTTTATTAGACATGAAGGACGAAGCTAAAGTAGAAGCGTTATATAAAGTAGATGGACTATACGGAGTAGTTAAAAAATATTATCCGCATGCCAATCAAAAAGAAAATGCGCTTTTAATGGAATTTGTTTTGCATGGATTGTCTTCTTATTCCATAATTAGTAAGAAAACAGTAGATGGACAAGTAACCTTTAAAGACTTAATGGGAAGTATGATGAACCTAGAGTCTTTAAATGAAGACGATTACCAATAAGTTACCACTTAAATAAGTTCAGCTAATTTATTGATAACAAAATCAATTTCTGTTTTTGTATTGTGCTTACTAAAAGAGAACCTCACTGTAATCTGATTAGGATTGTTGTTGATTGCCTTTATTACATGTGAGCCTTGGTTTGCGCCGCTTGTACAAGCACTTCCCCCACTTGCACAAATATGATTAATATCCATATTAAAAAGGATCATTTCGCTTTTTTCGGTTTTCGGAAAACTTACACTAAGCACTGCATACAAGGAACTTCCTAGTGGATCGCCATTAAATCCTACACCTGAAATATTTTCTTTCAGCTGATCTATCATATATAATTTCAGGTCTTTTATGTAAGCACTTTCTTTTTCAAATTCATTAGTGGCAAGTTCTAGGGCTTTAGCAAATCCTACAATTCCATATAAATTTTCAGTGCCGGCACGCATGTTTCTTTCTTGACTACCACCGTATACAAATGGATTAATTTTTATATTTTCATTAATGTATAAAATGCCAACACCCTTTGGCCCATGAAATTTATGACTCGCTCCAGTAATAAAATGAACAGGCGTATTTCTTAAATCAAATGGAAAGTGCCCTACTGTTTGTACAGTATCACTATGAAAAATAGCATTGTATTTTTTGCAAAGTTCGCCAACCTTATTTATGTCGAGCATATTGCCTATTTCGTTATTGGCATGCATAAGGGTTACTAAACATTTTTCTTTACTTGTAGATAGTAGATGTTCAAGATCTGCTATATCAATATGCCCGTTCGGCAATATTTTTACGTAACTCAATTCGGCTTTTCCTGTTTTGTGTAAATGCTCAACTGTATGAGTAGTTGCATGGTGTTCAATAACAGAACTGAT
>JAYTXG010000501.1:0-2304 GCA_043743375.1 Sphingobacteriia bacterium | reverse complement strand
CCCTTGTTCTGGACCAATTAAATTTTGTCCGCCATCTCCTCTAGTTAAAGAAAGATAAGCGGTTCTATAATTTTTTTCTTTAGCAAGAAAAGGTAAGAAGCTATTATTTTCATCATCCGGATGAGCGGCTATATAAAGCACGCTACCTAATACATTCAGTTTTTTTAACTGAGCATATATTTCGGCACTGGTATATGTAGGGGGAGATTGAGCAAAAACGGGTGAAAAATAAGAAGCGCAAAGAATACAAAGTAGGGCAATTACGTTTGCTTTAACCATAGGTAAATATTTATCGTTCAAACGAAGTTATGATAGGTTAAAAATTATTAGTTACCATATAAATAACTTCTTAATTAATATTAGTTTTCAAGAAATTTTTTATTTGATCATGAATCGATTTACTGATAGGCACATTGGGCATACGAAGATAATTTTCGATTAACCCTTGCTCCACCATAAATGCTTTTACTCCAGCTGGATTATTCTCCACAAACATTAAATCATAAGCTTCAATTAAACGATCATTCAGCAATTTAGCAGCAGAGAAATTTTGCGCTAAGCAAGCTCGCACCATATCTCCAAATAATTTAGGATATGCATTTGCGGCAACGCTAATTACGCCTTCCATACCGCAAGCTAATTGAGGAAGTGCTAAAGCATCATCCCCACTTACTACTAAAAAATTAAGGGGCTTATCACGTAATATTTGCATGCATAGGGCCATATCGCCACTTGCTTCCTTTATACCGATTATATTATCAACTTCATTAGCCAATCTCAAAGTAGTGGAAGCATTCATATTGCGTCCTGTTCTTCCGGGAACATTGTACAATAAAACAGGTTTCGGAGAAGCTGCAGCTACCATTTTATAATGTTGAAAAATTCCTTCTTGAGAGGGTTTATTATAATAGGGAGATGCACTTAAAATAGCGGTTGCTTTTTCTAACGGAAAATGAGTAAGATCCTGAATAAGATCGGCAGTATCATTTCCGCCAATGCCAACTACAACAGGAATTTTACCTTCCGCTTTTTCATAAGTGTAGTTAAGAATATCTATTTTTTCGGGGTTGGTTAGTACTGGTGTTTCGCCAGTTGTACCTAATGTAACAATGTACTCAACCTCAGCAGATATCATTGCATCAATTACTTTGCCTAATGCATTAAAATCAACTGTATTGTTTTGTGTAAAGGGAGTAATTATTGCTACTCCAGTACCTCTTAATTGTTCTTGTATTTTCATATTTATTTTAACACTTAACTATTTACTAAGTTGTAATTTCCTCCCAGAATCCCATTTTACCATATTTTTCGATTCTATCATTTACGCGTTCTTGTGGAGTTTTATTTTTTAATTCTCCTAATGCTTTAATGATGTAAGTTTTTAAAATATCAGCAGCGCCTTTATAATCCCAATGAGCACCTCCTATTGGTTCACGAACAATTTCATCTACCAGCCCAAAACCTTTCATATCGTTAGCAGTTAATTTTAATTGTTCTGCTGCAGTTTCCTTTTTTTCCCAGCTTCTCCATAAGATGGAGCTACAACTTTCTGGAGAAATTACCGTGTACCAAGTATTTTCCATCATCAGTACTTTATCACCAACACCAATTCCTAATGCTCCGCCACTAGCACCTTCTCCAATAATTACGATTATTATTGGCACTTTTAAGCGAATCATTTCATAAATATTTCTAGCGATGGCTTCTCCTTGTCCTCTTTCTTCTGCTTCAAGACCCGGAAAAGCGCCTGGAGTGTCTATTAATGCAATTACGGGCTTGTTGAATTTTTCGGCCAGTTTCATCAACCTAAGTGCTTTTCTGTAGCCTTCGGGATTAGCCATTCCGAAATTGCGCAATTGTCGCATTTTAGTATTCACCCCTTTTTGTTGGCCAATAATCATTACGGTTTCGCCTTCTAATTGAGCAAACCCGCCAACCATGGCTTTATCGTCTTTTATATTTCTATCGCCATGAAGCTCTAAAAAATTAGTGAACATATTATCTATGTACTTTAAAGTATAGGGCCTATCAGGATGTCGGCTTAATTGAACTTTTTGCCATGGAGTTAAGTTAGCGGTAATCTCCAACCTTTTATCGATGATAGAATCCTCTAACTGCTTTAGGGTTGAGGAGTAATCTATTTTCGGATTTTTCTCTGCTAGCTTTTTTGTATCATCAATTTGTTCATATAATTCCTTGATTGGCTTTTCAAAATCAAGGAATTGTCTATTGGGGTATTGAGGCATATTTGCAAATTAAGTAAGTAAAAATAGGGATTGCATTTTTTTTTGAAAAGATTTGTTT
>JAYTXG010000500.1:0-1758 GCA_043743375.1 Sphingobacteriia bacterium | reverse complement strand
TGCTTCCTTATTTACCAAAGTGGTGCACTCTTATTTACCGAAATGGTGCATTCTTATTTACCGAAGTGGTGCATTCTTAATTACCGATTTTGGTGCATTGTTATTTACCGATCACAAGTACATACCCCATAGCCACATCTTGCATCCTAAGTTAGAATTTTCCATTACTGTACCTGTTTTTAATGTGATGGAGTGTCTGCATTTTTTACATTGCCATCTATTCAGGCTGTCTATCCAATAACGAGCACTTGAACTACATTTTCTACATACTATGCCCGCAGCTTCCCTTTGTTCTTTAAAGTATTCCCTACAACTTGTCTCCGTTAAATAGGTGGTAAAAAAAGTGTCTATATTCATGATGTCTAATTTATTTAGTAAATATACGCTAAATAAATTAGTTTGCAACTAAATTGAGGATAGTCATTTTAAATTGGTAATTTAATGATGAACTTAGTTCCTTCACCATCCTTGCTTTCCACCTTTATCTCCCCTCCATGTGACTTTACAATATCGTAACTCAAACTTAATCCTAGCCCTGTTCCCTGTCCTGTTGGTTTTGAAGTAAAAAATGGCTGAAAGATTTTATCTAATATTTTTTGAGGAATACCGTTGCCATTGTCTTCTACAGAAATAAAAATATTTCCATTTTCTTTTTTTGTAGACACTAAAACTGTTGGTTCATAATTCTCCGGATGTTGTTTCTTCTTTTCGGCAACAGCATAAAATGCATTGTTGTATAAATTCAACAAAACCCGGCCAATATCCTGCGGGATAGCATTTACTTTTTCAAGTGTTGAATTAAAATCTGTTTGCATTGTTGCATTGAATGAATTGTCTTTGCCATGCAAACCGTGGTAAGAGAGGCGTAAATATTCATCCGCAAGTTTGTTGATATCTGTTGGTTCTTTTACACCTTTACTTGACCGTGAGTGTTGTAGCATTCCTTTCACTATTGCATCTGCTCTTTTTCCATGGTGGTTTATTTTTTCAAGATTCTGTTTTACATCTGCTGCAATTGCTTTGGCTTCATTAATATCACCTTTATCTAACTCAACATTCATTTCATCAATTAGCTCATTAGTAACTTCAGAAAAATTATTCACGAAGTTTAAAGGGTTTTGAATCTCGTGTGCAATGCCTGAGGTGAGTTCACCCAGCGCCGCCATTTTTTCGGACTGGATTAATTGTGCCTGTACATCCCTCAATTCTTTCAGCCGTTGTTCGGCTTTTGTTCGTTGCAAATCTGTTTCTTGTTTTTGTTGTTCCAGTATTGTATAGGCTTTGCGCCTGTGCTGATTATTGCGCCAGAGCAGAATGGCAATAGCAAGGAATACAACTCCGATAAAAAGAAGGAAGTACATTTCCAATTGACTTTTTAACTGCTGCTGAGCCCTGATGATGTCGTCTTGTCTTGTTTGCTCATCAAAGGCCATGCTCTGGATATTTCGTTCATTTTCCTGGTTATATATACTGTTGTTAAGCGCTACGCTTAATTCGAGGTATTTTACCAAGCTGTCTCGCCTATCTGTTCTCTTATATATATCTGCCAGTATATTGACAGCCTGCAATATGCCCCTTTTATATGAGACAAAATTCCACTTTTGCAACACTTCATTTGCATAAAAAATACCTGAATCAAGTTTGTTAGTTTCTTTACAGGTGATAGCAATGCCATTATAGGTTTCAATAATGTCTTTATATTGATTGATTGGTAACGCAATCCAGTAATAATACATAGCCGAATCATACTGCTTCATT
>JAYTXG010000499.1:0-4814 GCA_043743375.1 Sphingobacteriia bacterium | reverse complement strand
CCGATTTCATAATTTAATTTAACACCACTTACTTTTTCAAAAGTATGAATAGCTTCTAATACACTTACACCATTTCCTGTACCTAAATTAAAAATATCACAAGCAGTTTCATTTTTTTCATTTGCTAAATATTGAATAGCTAATGTATGTGCGTGGCCTATATCTGAAACATGAATGTAGTCTCTAATACAACTACCATCTCTTGTATCATAATCATTGCCATGAACTTTCATTTTTGGTAATTTACCAATGGCAGTTTGTGTGATTGCTGGCACTAAGTTTTGTGGTTTACCTACTGGTAATTCTCCAATATTTATTGATGGATGCGCTCCAACTGGATTAAAGTAGCGTAGCAGAATAGCATTGGTAGCAGTGGCTTTGGTAAAATCTTTTAAAATCACTTCTCCCATTTGCTTGGTAGCTCCATAAGGAGATTCGGCTGGTTTAATCGGCGACTTTTCGGTCACGGGAATTATATCGGGATTGCCGTATACAGTGCATGAAGAGGAGAACACAATATTAGGGACACCAAATTCTTGCACACATTTTAATAAATTAATTAAGCCAATTAAATTATTTTCATAATACAAAATGGGTGCATCTACTGATTCGCCAACTGCTTTATAAGCTGCAAAATGAATGATACCATCAATGTCGGTATGTTCCATAAATACCGCTTGAGTTTCATCAAAATTCTTTAGGTCAACAGAATAATTTTTTACCTTTTTGCCGGTAATTTTTTCAATTCCACTTAAGGCAATATTGGTTGATCTAGAATGGTCATCAATAGAAATCACTTCAAACCCATTTTCTAGTAAATCTATAATTGTGTGTGAACCTATATATCCACAACCTCCTGTAACCAATATTTTTGCCATACTTTACAATTGTGCTGCAAGATAAAAAGATAAATTCAAAAGGGTTGAGATATTAAACTGTTTAAATAAATAGTTTAACAATGTAAAAAATAATTGCAGCTAAAAAAGCTGAAATCGGTATGGTTAAAACCCATGCCCAAAGAAGACTAACAGTAACTCCCCATCTTACAGCACTAAGGCGTTTTGTAGCACCAACTCCAATAATAGATCCTGCAATTGTATGCGTAGTTGAAACAGGTATTTTAAAATGTTCTGTAAGAAATAAGGTAATAGCACCAGCTGTTTCAGCCGCAACACCTTCTAATGGAGTTACCTTAGTAATTTTTGTACCCATCGTTTTTACAATTTTCCAACCACCGCTCATTGTTCCAAGTCCAATGCAAAGAAAACTTGTAAAAGGTACCCAAGGGTAAGCACTAACAAATTCATTGAAATTCATATTTACCCCATGTGTACTTTTCTCATAAAAAATAATAGCTGCTCCAATTATTCCCATTACTTTTTGAGCATCGTTTCCCCCATGCCCTAAACTAAAAGCAGCCGAAGAAACCAGCTGTAATCTCTTGAACCAATTTTCGGCTTTATAAGGGTTTGATCGTTTGCAGAGATGTACAATTAATATGGTTATAAAGAATGCAATAAACATTCCAATTAAAGGAGCTAAGAAAATGAATAAAAAAGTAGGAACAACTTTTGCATAATTAATTACATCTGCTCCGGCCACACTTAAACCTTTTGCATTGGCTAATGCAGCTCCTATGAAGCCTCCCATTAGCGTATGGGAAGAGCTCGACGGAATGCCGAACCACCATGTAATTAGGTTCCAAACAATTGCTGCAATAATTCCTGCTAATAGAACTTCTAGTGTAATAAACTCGCCATGCACCCATTTGGCAACAGTGTTGCCAATACCAAATTCTTTGAATATATATTTTGAGATAAAAAAAGCGGCGAAATTAAACATCGCTGCCCAAACAACTGCTTGGAATGGAGTTAAAACTTTAGTTGAAACAATGGTAGCAATTGAATTGGCTGCATCATGAAATCCATTGATATAATCAAAAACAAAAGCTAGGACAATGATAAGTATTAATAAAGTAAACATAAAGGGCTAATTCTTAATTAATAACTCCTAATTCCTAATTCTTCTTATGCATACTTAATGATGATAGACTCTATCACATTTGCAGCATCTTCACATTTATCGGTTGCAATTTCCATTACCTGATAAATCTCTCTTTTCTTAATCACTTCTTTAAAATCGTTTTCTTGTTGAAAAAGCATTTCGATACTCATATCAAATACGTCGTCAGCTTGGTTTTCGATGCTGTTAACCTTTACCATTGCTTCCGTCATTTCACGGAGATTTTTCATATCCCTCAAACCAAAAACAGCTTTCTTTATTTCAATAGAACCTTGTAAAATAAGGTCTGCCATTTTTTGAATTCCTGTATCATTTGGATTTACACTGTAAAAGTTAATTTTTTTTGCGGAGGCGTAAATATAATCTGCAATATCATCTAAAGCAGAGGCCAAGTAGTGAATATCTTCTCTATCAAACGGCGTTATAAAATTTCTTCCTAATTCTGTAAAAATTCGATGAGTATTATCATCGTTTTTATGCTCTAAATCTTCAATTTGAGACAAAATAGCAGCTCTTTTATTATGATCTGGTTCACTTACCATCTCCTTTAATTTAATTCCCATTTCGTGCACTTTTTCTGCTACATCTTCAAATAGCTCATAGAAAATGGTGTTTTTTGGCATAAAAAATCGCCCGAACGTATTAATTCCCATAATAACTGTTTTAACAAAAATAGGCTTCCATATCGGAAGCTACCCTTTTTGCTTTTAATTAATAATTACTTAACATTCAACTTCAAAAATAAGTATTTGTTAGTATGCTTAAAAAGTAATGATTTGGTAGCATTTGCATCACAATTTAGTAATATTCAAATAGCAGTTTTGCAATTCAGCTTATAGTAATAAAGCATATTAGTAGTTTTCTCATGCGGGCCCCGATTTCTATTGGGGCTTTTTTATTCTTTTTTGCTTTCTAACGTAAAGCCAACAGTTGTTCCAATATCAATTTTACTGCGAACATGTAAGGTTTGACTATGTACTTCAATAATATGTTTGCATATAGAAAGCCCTAGTCCAGTTCCTCCTACGTCTCTACTACGGCCTCGGTCGGTTCTATAAAATCTTTCAAAAATTCTAGGAATGTGTTCTTCTGCAATGCCAATACCGTCATCACTAAACTCAATTAAAACGTGTTTGCCATCTGTTTTATAAACACTTGCAACTACATTTCCGTCTATTTTTCCATATTTTAATGCATTTTCAATCAGGTTATTTATCACTTGCCTTATTTTTTCTTTGTCAGCAAATACAATAATTGGATATTCGCACCCTTTTTTGATACCGCATTTGATATTTTTGGCAACAATTTTAATTGAAAGTGTTTCAAAAACTTCTTTTATAAGATCTTGAATGATAAAATTTTCTTTGTACAATGGCTGTTCTCCACTTTCTAATTTAGATATTTCATCTAAGTCTTCTACTAGTGTTACCATTCTTTGCACGTTTTTGGCTGTATTCTCCAAAAATCTTTTACTTAGGGTAGGGTTTTCCATAGCCCCATCTAATAAAGTATCTATATAACCCTGGATGGCGAAAATGGGTGTTTTAAATTCATGAGCAAGGTTTTGTAAAAATTCCTTTCGATACGCTTCATTGGTTTTTAGTAGTTCAATCTCAGCACTTCTTTGTTCTGCCCATTTTTCAACATCCTCTCTTACTTCATCAATACCTTTTTGCGGTAATATGTACTTATAATACGTTTCCTCTCTTTTAGTTGCTTTTGTTTGGTAAATGAACTTATAAATTAATTTAATTTTTCGATATATAAAAGATTCTAAAACAAACCTAATTAATAAATAACTACCAACAAAAGTGATGATGAGAGAAACAATTGCAATTAACCAATCTGGTCTAATTAAGTAGATACCACCAGCAATTGGAAAGGAAAGAATTATTGCTGTAAATGCTGATAATTGTTGGGGAGATAAATTTTTAGTCTTGAACATGTAAAGTGCAACATAAGCTTATATCTCAAACTTATATCCAACTCCTTTGACGGTAGTTATACAGTCGAGCCCCATTTTTTGCCTAACTTTTCTAATATGAACATCTATGGTTCTATCACCAACAATTACTTCATTTCCCCAAACCTGTGATAAAATTTCATTTCTAACGAATACCCTTCCTGGGCGTGATGCAAGTAAATAAATCAGTTCAAATTCTTTTTTTGCTAGTATTACCTCGTTTCCATCAATAGTAACCATAAACTTAACTGGATCGATATTTACATTACCAATAGTAATGGATTTACCAGTTTCTTTATTTCCTACTCTTCTAAATAATGCGTTTACTCTACTAGTAAGCACTTTCGGACTAATAGGCTTGTTTACATAATCGTCGGCACCAGATTCCAACCCTTTTATTTGTGAAGTTTCGTCGCTCATTGCTGTTAAAAATATGATCAATGTTTCCTCAAAAGCTGGTTGTGAGCGTAAAATTTTACAAACTTCAACCCCCGTTTTTTTTGGCATCATAATATCCAAAATAATTAAATCTGGATTTAATTTTCGTGCCTTTTCAATTGCTTCATTACCGTCTTTTGCTGTAAAAACTTCGTAACCCTCTTTTTCTAGATTATAACTGATGATTTCTAAAATATCTGGTTCATCGTCAGCTATAAGTATCTTATTTAACTTGCCTTCCATGTTAACTAAAAGTTTACACAAAGATAATTTCATTACTTTGAAATAAGGCTGTTTGTAAGTATTATCTAATTGTTAACAGCAAACTGCCAATTTTGTGAATTTTAATATAAATGCGCCTATTTTTGTAATGGTTATGCGCAGACTCAAA
>JAYTXG010000498.1:0-2001 GCA_043743375.1 Sphingobacteriia bacterium | reverse complement strand
TTATCTGCTTCTCCAATTATAAATGTGTATGCATGATCGCCATGCCATCCATTTAAAATTACCCCCATATCTATTGAAACAATATCACCACCTTTTAGTGGTGTATTATTTGGAAATCCATGAACTACTACATCATTTACAGATGCACAAATAGTATATGGATATCCTCTATAGTTTAAGAAAGAAGAAATTGCTTTATTTTCTTTAATAAAATTGGCACATATTTGATCAATTTGCAAAGTAGTCATTCCAGGCTTCAGCACTTTAGCTACTTCAGTAAGTGTTTTACTTACCAAAACTGCTGCACTTTTCATTAGAGCAACTTCTGAATCTGTTTTATAAATGATCATATTATTTCTTCTCGTCATGATAAAAAATAAACCTGTTCAGACTAGCTAAACAGGTTTATAAAGTTCCTAAATATTTTTAATTAAATAGTACTAGAAGATACTGTTTGCCTTCCTTGCACTCTTCCGCTTTTCATTAATCCATCATATTGTCGCATCAACAAATAAGTTTCAATTTGTTGCAAAGTATCTAAGACTACACCTACCATAATTAATAAAGAAGTTCCTCCAAAAAATGAACTAAAGCCTTGAGTAACTCCTAAACGTTGAGCAAACCCCGGCAAAATACCTACCAATGCAAGGAATATTGCACCGGGTAAAGTTATTCTATCCATAATTGCTCCAATATAATCTGCTGTAGGTTGACCAGGACGAACACCTGGAATAAATCCGTTATTGCGTTTTAAATCTTCTGCAATTTGTTTAGGGTTAAATATCAATGCAGTGTATAGGAAAGTAAATCCTATAACCATTACAGAGTATATAACCATATACCATACATTGCTATGATCATTAAATATTTTAACTATGCCCTGAGCAGAATCTAAATTAGTAAATGATGCTAAAGTTGGTAAGAACATAATTGCTTGCGCAAAAATAATTGGCATTACTCCTGCACTATTCACTTTAACGGGCAAAAATTGTCTCGCTCCACCAAATTGTTTGTTACCGATAATTTGTTTTGCATAGTTTACCGGTATTTTTCTTACACCCTGAACTAGAATAATTAATCCCAATATTATGGTAATGAGTATTGCAATTTCAATCAAGAAAATCAATAATCCACCTCCTCCACTTACGCTCTTAGCAGCAAATTCTTGTATAATTGATTGTGGCAATCGAGCAAGAATTCCAACCATAATAATAATTGAGGTACCGTTACCCAGTCCTTTGTCTTGAATTCTTTCGCCTAACCACATTACAAATAAAGTACCCGCGGTTAAAGTTACTACAGTAGAAAACCAAAAATAAGCTTTGTAAGCAGGCAAGATTGCTTCTGCATAACCGGGGCTATTTAAATATGCTACATAGGCTCCAGCCTGAAACGCTGTTACAATTACTGTGAGGTAACGTGTCCATTGATTGATTTTCTTACGGCCGCTTTCTCCTTCTTTTTGTACTTTCTGTAATTGAGGAACTAAAATTGTCATCAACTGCATAAAAATAGATGCAGAAATGTAAGGCATAATTCCTAAAGCAAGGATTGAAGCTTGGGAAAATGCACCACCAGCAAACATATCAAATATGCCTAAAAGACCATTGCTTTTTGAAGCAGCCATTGCAGCTTCAATTTTGTTAGGATCAATTCCAGGTAATACAATATGCGTTCCTAAACGATATATTAATAACAAAGTAAGCGTTACAATAATTTTGTTACGTAACTCTTCAATGGTCCAAATATTCTTAAAAGTTTCAACTAATTTTTTCACTTTGCTTAATTATGGCATTAAAACTGAAAAACCAAAAATACGCATACTAGATGCATATGGCAATTTACATTAAAATTATTTGATAATTTCAACTGTTCCACCTGCAGCTTCAATAGCAGTTTTTGCTTTATCACTAATGGCATTTATCTTGAAGCTCAACTTTGCTTTCAACTCACCAGTTGCAAGTACTTTCACACGATCGGTTCTGTTGATCAAACCATTAA
>JAYTXG010000497.1:0-2168 GCA_043743375.1 Sphingobacteriia bacterium | reverse complement strand
GTAAGCTGACGAAAACAAATAAACCACGCAGCAACCGAAGGTTGGTGCAGAGGCTTTGAGTAAGTTCAATACGGTAGAAGACAGCCGAGCGAAGCGAAGGCTGGCAATCTTGGCGAACCCACCATATTAATAAGACCCTTACCAGTTAAGGGTCTTTTAATTTTAGGTGTTTTAGTGATATATTAAATTGTTGTTATTTGTGTAGCAAACTGTGTAGTAGAATGAAGATTTCATTTAAAGTCAATCATCTTGCTGATGCTAAAAATAACTTCTTGCCAACGGGTGTAAAATATTGGAAAAGTTCTGTTAAGTGCATGGAGAATTTGTATTCCCCAAGCTCATCCAAACGTTGCCCATTCCATGTTGTTGCGCAACTGAACCCTTCTGCAAATAGTGTATTATCCTGAATATAAAAAACCATGTAATCAATATAATCAGTATCAAATTCAGAAATAGTCTCTTCAATACATCGTTTATATAAATCGTAGGTTTCTTGATAATACTCGCTATTTAATGAATCGATTTCGTTTTTAGGATTTATATATTTTTTCAAACTATCTCCTAATGAAGGAAGAAATTTTTTGACACGTTCTCTTTGTCCATTGATCATTGATTTGACTAACCATTTTTTACCATCAGTAGTTAAAAATTTTGACAACTTTATATTCTCGCCAGTAGAATTGTCAAAGAGAAAATACTCGGTCTGCGTTTCCACATGCTTCCCCCCAACAAATGAAACAGACAAACAAAAATAATGTGCGGTACTACTATACAACTTGTATTCGAAGTCTGTGTATTCCCAACCAGGATTGTTCTTATTTTCCCTATCCCAAACAATTTCAAAAATACTTTTCTTGTATCCTGTACTATCCAAATAGAGTAAATCTTCCTGCAATGTTTTATTTATTCTCTTTGTTGCTAAAGTATTTCCGGGGATTGTAACTAATGGAAAAATATTTCGTTCTTTCCTGATTGGGTTTACCTCTTTGATTTCTTTAATGTTAGCAATTTGTGAAAATGAGATTGAGGTAGTAAACAACAAGAACCCTGTTTGAATGTAATATTTAATTATACTTTCCATTACTTTAATGAATTCATAAGTAATTTAATCATAATCATTGAAATACAATACCACATACTAAAATTATATCTCCCATCCATCTGCAAATCTCTGTAATGCCACATCAGAAAACTTACTTGGAAATTGTTTCAAATAATTTTGGGTTATTTCTATACTAGAATGATTTAGAACAAAACTTATTTCTTCAACGGTTGCTCCTGAACAAATCATGTAATAAGCAAACGAATGTCTACTGACATGACTGGTTAGTTTTTCAATCCCGACTGACTTAGCTAAGAATTTTAACCGACTATTATATTGACATCTAGCCCGATGTAATCTATACAATTGATCTTCACTTAACAACATTTCATCCATAATTTTGAGGTTTTTGAACATATCATAATCCAAATAATCAAATACAAATCCAGCAGGTTTTGAACCAAGTATAGTACACATACTCCCTGCAACATTCGTTTCAACAGGCTTAATAATAGAATTAATTCCTTTCAACCTTTTACTATTATCGAAAGTTTTATCATTTGAAAAGTGTTTTTTTAAACTATATAAATCGTCAATGGTTAAACTACCAAAATCTTTCTTGGAGGTTATCATTATAATTGCATCAAGATTACAATGTAATATTATTTAAAAATTGAGTATTAATACCTATTTTAGGTTATAACAAAACATATCTATAAATAGACATAGTACTCAAATCCAATACCTATTATTTAAATGAAAAGCAAAATTTAATTTTGTTTGTAAATAATCATTTATTGAAGAATTCTTACATTTGAAAATGTACCATATAACTAGATATCCACCAGATTTTCTAGATGCATTGATTGATATATTCGCAAATATTAGAGAAAATAATAAATTCGATGTAGGGGTGCAAGTAGCCCAAGAAATGGCATTGGCATATATCTTTGATATCTTCAATTCTAGGGTTGCATTGCTTAAACGAGATGAAAATGGAAATTTTTTAAAATTGAGCACAATGGCTTCAACAGTCTTTGGTAATACAACTTATGCTCAAAAAAAATGTAACTAAGTAAATTTTTGTCATGAAATATCCATATGAAATTATTTTGACTGTTTCGCT
>JAYTXG010000496.1:0-3763 GCA_043743375.1 Sphingobacteriia bacterium | reverse complement strand
GCATAGTCGGGGGAAAATCAATTTTAGTGCTCTCCAATTTCGTGCATCGTTTATATATATTTTAGCTGAAAATGCTCTACAAACTGTAATGATCACGTGTTATTTCATTAAGTTAAAA
This sequence comes from Sphingobacteriia bacterium, assembly GCA_043743375.1. Lineage (GTDB taxonomy): Bacteria > Bacteroidota > Bacteroidia > Chitinophagales > Chitinophagaceae > Sediminibacterium. Next base: position 3,645 of record JAYTXG010000496.1, on the reverse strand, counting down.
TACGATTTTTTGCTGTAATACAATATAAAACTGAAGTATTGTGATCCTCAAAATATTTTTACCAATTCAAACTTTATATAAAAAAAACTGTTTAACTTGCTTTTAGACGATTTTAAGCCACTTTTTGTTTACTCAATTAAACAATTTCTTCACGATTGATTCAACTTGTAAACTAAAACCACCTATATGCATCAAACACTCTTAAATGTTCTTCCAATCGCTAACGACAACTATGTTGCCTTTACATTCTTTGTAGGCACCATGGCTATGATGGCCGCTAGTGTTTTCTTTTTCTTTGAATTAAACAATGTACCACAGAAATGGCGTACATCTGTTCTTGTTTCTGGTTTAATTACTTTTATTGCTGCTGTTCACTATTATTACATGAGAGGTTACAACTTAGATACTGGCATGTCTCCAGTATTTTTCCGTTATGTTGACTGGATTCTAACAGTGCCTTTGATGTGTGTTGAGTTTTACTTGATTACCAAAAAAGCTGGTGGAAAAATAGGCCTCTTATGGCAACTTATTCTTGCATCATTAGTAATGTTGGTAACAGGTTATATTGGTGAAGCAATTTATGGTAAAGAATCACAAAGTTGGATTTGGGGATTAATTAGCGGAATTGCTTATTTCTACATTGTTTACCTTGTATGGTTTGGCGAAGTAGCTAAACTTGCAGGAAATGCAGGACCTGCTGTTGCAAAAGCAGTAAAAACTCTGGGATGGTTTGTATTAGTAGGATGGGCTATTTACCCAATTGGGTACATTGCTGGTACTGCTGGTGGACTATTTGGAGTTCGCGTTTTTGAAGGTCTTTCAATGGATATTGTTTATAACATTGGAGATGCCATTAATAAGATCGGATTTGGCTTAGTGATTTATGCGCTTGCACAGTCTGATAAATCATCTTCACCTGTAAACGCTTAGTTAATAGTAGAAAGTGCAACTTAATTTATGTTGCACTTTCTATTTTTAAAAATTACTTTTAAAAAGTGAGTATGTTAAGAGTAGGACTAATACTGTTAGGTTGTTTTCTCTTGCTTTTTCAGCAATACGTATTGCCAGTAAATACTAGTATACAATTTATTATTTTTTTATGTGGTATTTTAGTTTTAGGTGTACCTCACGGAGCGGCCGATTTACTTGTAGCTACTAAAAATGCAGGTAATGACAAAGAAGTTTTTTCTAAATTTCGTTTCCTTGCCGATTACATAAGTAGACTTTTTTTATTTGCTTTAATATTCTGGTTCTTTCCGGTAATAGCTAATCTTTTATTTATTTCTTTCGCAGCATATCATTTTGGGGAAACTGATTTATACCAGTTCAAAACAAATACTCTTCCCGGAAAATTATTTGTAATCTCTTACGGATTGCTAGTTCTTTCTGTTATTTTATTGCATCATTTTGAAGAGGTGAAACCTTTGTTTCTGATGTTCAAGGCAGGTAAAGAAAATACAGTACTCTTAAACTGGCTGGATGCAAACCGATATAACATTATTTCTTTTACAGGGATATTATTTTTCACTACAACTTTTATTTATTTTCTAAGAAATAGTCAAACAGACGCGAAAGATAAAGGTCAGTTTTTAGTGCGTCTTGCTTTGATTCTATTTATTCTTTTTAACTTGCCTATGCTGCTTGGTTTTACTTTCTACTTTGTTGTGTGGCATTCTGTTTTATCGCTCAATAACATCATTAATTATCTACAAAAGGAAAACACTTATCCCAAAAAAGTCATTAAGCAACAGATTGTGCAATACAGTTTGCTGGCGATTGTAGGAATAGGCTTGTTTGGTTTAACTGGTTTCATGTTTGTCAGCAGCAATGCCACAGTGGGTTATCTTTTCTTGGGCTTGGCCGTGCTTACAGCTCCTCACATGCAAATTATGCACAACATGTATAATAGTTTACGAGGAGTAAAGAATGCTTAAAATTAAGAATTAATAGTAATTTATTTTAATACAAAACTTAAACAATGTTAAAAAATTTTAAAGCATCAGAATTATTAATCGTAGCAATGGTAGTAGTTTTAATATTTGTATCAGAATATTATTATGTAATATTGAAAGATGCAAACAGGGCTATTTTTATAGGGCTTTGGCCGCCTACTATCGTGGGATTACTTATCTTTTTCAATTTAAAAAGAAAATAATTAACTATTATGGAAAACAATACGGATATCATTGTTCTAACGAGTGTTATAATTGTACTTTTTATTGTATTCATCATAGCAACTATTAGGGAATTCAATACAATGAGTACTACAAAATATGTTGAGAAAGAGGAAGGAGGGCCAAGAGCAGACATGATGCGTTTTATCGGTAAACTTTTTACGGACGACAGAATTGATACTGATAAGAAAGTAAAATTTATGAATGCCGTTAAGAATATTATAGAAGAGTTACCAGCAGAAGAAGAAAGTAAAAAATAAAAAAAATGCCAATATCCAATTTAGTAGGCCATACTAAACCATAAACTTACATTCATCAATCCAATTACTTTTGGGCAGATGCAAAATCATATATTTTTAGGTGATGGTACAGACGTACTTCAGACTAATACTTTTTTGCACGGATTGCGTAGAAAGTTACTGCAGATATAACTTGGGATCTAAACGCACATTATTTTAATAAACAAGCTGGAGGACTAACTGGTGAAAATTATCTGTACTTTTACTCAACCAGTAGCCGTCTTCATGCTCAGCTCCCATTTTCATAAAACGGGCGATAAATTTCAAATTAAAGTATTTGCTGGTACACACAATGGTGCGATTATTTATGAAAATTTTGATTGGGAACATCTAGTAGTAATAATTTTTCTACATCATCAATTCCATCGAATGCTCACAATGATTTCATTTTTTCTCCCCCAAAATTGGTAAGGGGCGTTGTACCCTAAAAAGCGAAAGTTTCCATAATATTCAGTCCCTTTGGCCTTCAGTGAACTTTGTAATTTGGCAGCATATTTTTTAATATCATCGTCATTGGCATAACCACCAAACTGAATGGCGGCAATATATTCTTCAGCTGTTGTTATAATTGTAACCGATGAATCATTTGGTTTTGGTAAATTATTTTTATTGTAATCAGAAGGCATAACAAAGCTCATGGATGACTGAGTATCATTGATGTTCATGTGCACTGGAGATGTCATTGCAATATTTTTATTACTTTGATTTCCTCCAAAAATATATGAAGCCAGTTTTCTAAATCCTACAGAGGATAACTCCTTGTATGTTTTTGCGTTCATGGAAATGGTTGCCATAATAGCCGATGGATAAAGTCGTATTTCAAATTCTTTTTCTGTTTTAATTATTTGATACGACTGAGTTTCTGTTTTTGCCATTGTAAAGTATAATTGAGAAATAATTAAAAAAGCGATCAACGTAGATATAATAATTAAGGGTATTTTCATATTTAATTATAAAGTTGAATACTGCAATGTAACACTATCAATTTTACTTTTCATTATAGTGGTTTTTTACAAGTACAAATGGTCTTTCATTTGTTATTGTAAATGTGCACGTAAAAACCAAGCCATTTTTTCATGGCTTTCCATTAGTCCAGTTATAAAATCGCTTGTGCCAGCATCTTTAAAGTCGATAGCGAAATGGCGGATATTCTCACGTAATTTAATAATAAT
>JAYTXG010000495.1:0-2836 GCA_043743375.1 Sphingobacteriia bacterium | reverse complement strand
TCAATTTTTGCAAGTGTTGGTTTTAATGGCTCAAATCCTTTTTTCTGTATTTCTAGTGTATCCATGCCACTTGCATAAAAATCGCCCACTTTTTGTGCTGCGCTTCCAATAGGATGATTTGTTTTAGCAGCTGTTTCATCTAAAATAATGCGTAGTTTTTTTAGGTTCTCGTCGTATAAGGTATAAAAACTACCCCATCCACTTTTATCATCTGGAATCTTGGCATTTTTTATCCAATTCCCATTGGCATAAGCAAAGAAATTATCATCGGGTTTTACTGTGGTATCCATTCCTGCTTTATCAAAAAATTCGGTTTTAGTAGCACTATTGTTACAAGCTGAAAGCAATAAACAAAACATAGATAAATAAAGGAGGAAGAGTTTCATAAAATTAATTTAGGTCATACAATGTACAATAAAAAAGCTACCCCATATCCGATCAATCGCAATGGGGTAGTTCTATGATAATATGGAAGATTAATTACTTTACTTCTACTTCAGCACCAGCATCTTTTAATTTTGTAGCTACTTCTTCAGCTTCTGCTTTAGAAACGCCTTCTTTAATTGCTTTTGGAGCACCGTCTACTAAATCTTTAGCTTCTTTTAAACCTAAGCCAGTTAATTCTTTTACAATTTTAACAACACCTAATTTACTAGGACCGCCACTGATCAAGATAACATCAAATGCTGTTTTCTCTTCAACTACTGCAGCGCCACCATCGCCACCAGCACTCATTACAACTGCTGCTGCTGCTGGTTCAATACCGTAATCAGCTTTTAAAACGTCTGCTAATTCTTGAACTTCTTTTACTGTTAAGTTTACTAATGTTTCAGCTAATACTTTTAAGTCTGCCATGTGTTTAAATTTTTCCCGTCTTCATTTTCATTATAGAATCCGACGGAGGTTTTAAAAAAATTTGCCTTTATTTTCCCTCAGGCCTGGGATATTTTGAGTTATGAGTTATGAATTATGAGATATGAGATATGTGTTTCTTAATTCTTAATTCATAATTTATAATTTTTTAAGCTACAGCTTGCTTTTCATGGTGGTGCAATAATCCAGCCAACACACGCTTAATAGGTGATTGTAACAATCCGATAACTTCACCAATCAATTCATTCTTGGTTTTAATTAGTGTTAGTGCTAACAGGTTATTGTCGCCAGTATAAATATCACCATTAATAAATGCTGCTTTTAAAACCGGCTTCTCTACTTTACCTTTCTTGCGAAAAGCGCTGATTATTAAAGCTGGGTCTTTCGGATTTTCAGAAAACATCAGCGCAGTTACATTATGCAATGAATCTAAAATACCTGCATATTTTTTTGCATCTAATGACTCCAATGCCTTGCGAATTAAAGTGTTTTTAGCCACTTTCATTTCAACCTTCTTATCAAAACAAGTGCTACGTAATTTAGTAACCTGTGCAACTGAAAGAGATTCTGTATCGGTGATATAGAAATTGTTGTACTGAGTGAATTTTTCTTTCAGTACTTTAATTACTTCGTTTTTTTGATCTTTTGTCATAACTAATTTTTTTAAAAACCCGGGTCATTTTATACCGCATTGCTACGGAATAATCGCCAGGACTAGTTCATTAATGGTTTAGTGTCTAAAGTAATACCTGGGCTCATTGTGGTTGCCATACTTGCACCTTTCAAATAAATCCCTTTTGAAGATGATGGCTTTAATTTAATGATTGCATTAATTAGTTCAGAGCTGTTCTCAGCAAGCTTTTCGGGCGAAAAAGAAATTCTACCAATAGATGCATGAACAATACCAGCTTTATCTACTTTAAATGCAATTTTACCGCCTTTAACTTCATTAACTGCTGCTGCAACATCATTGGTTACAGTACCTGTTTTTGGGTTAGGCATTAAATTGCGTGGTCCGAGTATTTTACCCAATTTACCAATCTTAGGCATAACAGATGGAGTTGCGATTATCACATCAACATCTACCCAACCGCTTTCTATTTTAGCAATAAATTCTTCTAATCCAACAAAATCTGCACCTGCTTCTTTTGCAGCTGCTTCTTTATCTGGAGTGCAAAGCACTAATACTTTTTTGGTTTTACCAGTACCATGAGGTAATGATACAGTACCTCGGACTTGTTGATCTGCTTTTTTAGGATCTACACCCAAACGGATATGTAAATCAACAGAGCTATCAAATTTGGTACAATTAATTTCTTTTACTAGAGTGGAAGCTTCTTTAAGGGAATAAACCTTTGCCTTATCCACCTTAGTAACTGCAACTTTTCTTTTTTTAGTAAGTGACATTTTTCTTTAGTTAATAGGTGAATAAATTAGTTTTCCCAAGGGGCTACGCCATCAACAGTTAATCCCATACTGCGTGCAGTACCGGCAACCATACTCATGGCACTGTGCAATGTAAATGCATTTAAGTCGGCCATCTTGTCTTTGGCAATTACCTCAACTTGATCCCAACTTACTTTACCCACTTTTGAACGGTTACTTTCCTTAGAACCTTTTTGAATTTTTGCCGCTTCCATTAATTGAACTGCAGCTGGAGCTGTTTTAATAACAAAGTCAAAAGACTTGTCGGTATAAACAGTAATTAAAACAGGAACTACTTTTCCCATTTTATCTTGAGTTCTAGCATTAAACTGCTTACAAAACTCCATAATGTTAACACCCTTAGAACCGAGTGCTGGACCTACTGGAGGTGCAGGATTGGCTTGACCACCTTTTACCTGCAGCTTTACATAGCCTGAGATTTCTTTTGCCATTTTATTTGATTTAATTGGTAATAGCGTCCCGATTTTAATCGGGACTCCCAAATTCAATCGCCCTTTCGAAAAAGAACTTTTGGGAT
>JAYTXG010000494.1:0-2740 GCA_043743375.1 Sphingobacteriia bacterium | reverse complement strand
GCTGCGGGTCTTTGTGGTCTCGCCAAGAATGAGTTCGAACATTTTAATGGAAGATATCCTAGAAATTTTAAATTCAAAATTTGTTTAAATAGAAAATTTCATAATACATATAATAAGATTTATTTAAGTTATTTCAAATATTGGGATTAGTCATTTTAAAAGAAAATCGTTTTTAGATAATAGTAAGGATGTAAAATTTATTTAATCATTCTTACTATTATATCATTGAACAAACTTTTTCTTCTGTTGAATCTGTATTCATATTGAGTTTTGTAAGCAAATAAATTTTCACTTGAACAATGATGATGAGTTATTCGTATCCAGTTTTTAAACTATTTAATTTGCTTATAAATTTCTTCCATAGCACTTCCCTTTTTTGTATCAACAATCCAGAAACGAGCAGAAATTAGATATTGATAATCAGTTTTTATGTTGTGAGAATAGTGTAGTTTTAAATGTTAACTGTCATTTTATTTAGAAATTTCCTCAGGAATAAATTTTTTCGACTCTTTTCTGATATTTACATACACAAACATATAACTATGACAAAATATTACTGCCGTGATTGCGGTCAAAAAAACGGCTACATTCAATTTGTTGACCCTTCGACAAAACGAAGATGCAAGTAGTTTAATTTTTGCAGACAATTCATTCGATGTAGCGCCTTCATTGCTTTGCATACATAACATTGAACCTAAAGCCGACTAAGAAAAAATTTGTCTTGAAATTGCAAGAGTTTTAAGTCAAATGGCATAGTTCTAATTGGCGATTTATATTCCTACAAAAGAATAAGCTAAAACATAAGAATAAGGGGGACTAAAAGTAAAAAGTTCAAAACCATATTTTACGACTGAATATGCCTTAATTTGGATTGTTGAAGCGACAAAATAAAACTGCAGGATCGGTTTTGGTATTATTTTATAGTTATTTCATTTTTACTAAAACTTGTATTTTACCAAGGCTTGTAATAGAAAGTGTGTCATTATAAATTCTGTATTTAGAAGATTTCCAATTAAATAAACTATCACTGGTATTAGATATAGTTATGGTATTATTACGATTTGTTTGATAACTACCAAAGTGAATACTGTCTTTATTATCTTTAATTATAAAAGTGTTACCCTTTTCAAAATAAATTCTTTTAATCTCTGGATGACCATTAAACATCCAAGCACCTTTAATTTTATTATCTTGTTTTATTTTAAATTTATTATTATAAATTAATAGCGACGCTACCGAAACCCCAATAATGATTACAAATACCTTAGGGACAATGTTTCTAAATAAATTAGTTTTTGAAATGATAGTGTCAGTCTTGTCAAAAAAATAATTACTGTAACTTTTAAAATTGATAATGAATAATAGTATTCCAGCAGCAAAAAGAGGGAAAGCCGAACCCAATGCACCAACACTAAAAACTATATTTATTAAAACTAAGTTTGCCATTACGGGTAGAAAAAGTAATACCCCTAGTTTAGTTGTTCTTTTGAAAAAAACTAAAAGGCCAACGGTTACTTCAATAATTCCAAGTATCGTTTCATAAATTGGAGAGTAACTATAAAAAGACCATACTAACTCCATGCCGCTCAACTGTGCAAGTGGTGTGTCTTTCCAGTAATAATCAGTGTAAAATTGACCTTGAAACACTTTTACAAGCCCATATATTAACATCAAAAGGCAAATAAAATATCTGCAAATTATTTCTATCCATTTAATTGCCTTGTTCATAACTATGTTGTTGTTATTCTAAAAGTGTGTCTATATTCCTACAACTTTCAGCCTTAAGGAAGTTGGGGCATTTGCCAACGTCAAGCTGGGAATAAAGCTAAGTAAAATTAAAAAGTTGATGATTAGATATACAGTCGATTATAATTTCGTCACCAAGAAACAAAAGATTGGATTTGTACTGATGTAAACTTATTTAGCATATTGTAATTAATTTAGAAGTGTGAATCTACTAATTCTATAAATATAGCAGAATAAAATAATAATTTAATTCTATCTACAGTTTTTTTCAATTTGATCTGTCATAAGGTAGCTATGCATTTATCAGTAATATTCACGACCTATCCGTTGATTAGATTGCGCTAATTTATAAAATGAGGTGGCAAATAGAAACACTTTACTAGCTGTTTAAACAAAACCATTCCTTAAGCTATTTTTAAGGCGACAATGTAAATGCCATTATCATCCAAATATGGTGTGCGCTGATTTGGAATCTGCTGCTAACTGTGCTACAAAGACAAATTAAAGTAATGGCAAGGGCATTTTCTAATCTTGCCAGTGTAATAAGATTGTACCTGTTTAACTATATCAATCTAAGCTTATTTTTAAAGAATCCGGAAAAGCATTATCAACAAATCAATACAACAGAACTAAAATTATTTGATGGGTGACACACTGCTTTTAATAAAACCAATGTTTTTAATGAATTTATATTGAAAACCTTTTTAAAAATAGCTGTTACAAGATGATTATGATGACAAGCAACGATTGCAATATTTAATGTTCCCAGAGGGAATTACGTACAATAAGCAAAAAAGGGAAGTTCGAACCCCAAGAATAAATTCTATTTTCTCTTTAATTGCAGACACAGTAAGGGTACTTGATCACAAAAAAGAAGGTCACTTAGTTAAAAGTAACCCTAATTCTCATCGGGTGGTCTCGCCAAGATTGCCAGCCTTCGCTTCGCTCGGCTGTCTTCTACCGTATTGAACTTACTCAAAGCCTCTGCACCAAC
>JAYTXG010000493.1:0-3274 GCA_043743375.1 Sphingobacteriia bacterium | reverse complement strand
AAAAATTAGCTGTTTACTATAATTGGTTTTGCCATTTAAAAAAGATTGAACCCAGTTTGTATTGGTTCTGTACTCTACCATAAAAATACAGAGTATGCCAATAGCAATCAAAATGCCATACAACCAAATAATTGTGAAATCTATACCTTGCGTTATATTTTTTTGTTTAATCATGGCTTATCGTTCACTCTTTTTTTTCTTTTGTCTTCATTTAATAGCAAACTAGATTTAGCTTTAATTTTTGGGTCTGTATTTTTTTCTTCAATCGGACGAGAACCATTTTCTAATATAGCTTCTGTGTTTGGTTTATTGTTTTCGTCAATTGCTTCTGCTTTTGCTGCAGCTTCTTCAGTGGCAATCTTTTTTAAAAGAATAGAATCTTTTCGGTAATACCAGCGTTTAATGGCATCTGGAATTAGATTTACTTTAGCCAATCTTTCAACCTCAGCTAAACCATCGGTGCTGATGGTATCATTTAAATATTTTTCCATCATTAACCCTGCAATAGGAGCAGCGGCAACTGAGCCATAACCACCATTTTCTACTACCACTGCAATAGCAATTCGTGGATTATCTTTTGGTGCAAATGCAACAAAAATGGAATGGTTTTTTCCGTGTGGGTTTTGTGCTGTACCAGTTTTTGCACAATATTCATGACCAGGAATTTTAATTGCAGCGGCTGTACCATATACTGTTACATCATGCATTCCATCATGAACTGCTTTATAAGAACTATCTGAAATATGAGTTACAATATGTTTTCTCCGGTATTTACCTAGCATAGCAGTATCATTGTTTGATTCATGCTCAATGCTATCAATAAAATGTGGAGCATAATAAAATCCTTTGTTGGCAATGATGCACATTATGTTAGCCATTTGAATTGGAGTGGCAGTCATTTTATCTTGACCAATACCTAATGTTAATACACTACAGCTATTCCATCGTTTTGCTCCTCCAAAGAACTTATTGTATTTACTTGTATCAGGAATACTTGCTTTATCTTCACTAGGCAAATCAACTTCTAATGTTCTTCCGAGGCCAAATGAATTCATGTATTCCTTCCACTTTAAATAGCCTTGAATAGTATTTCCATATTTTTTATTGTCAATTGCTTTTCTAAAAATATCTGAAAAATAATAGTTACATGAATTTGCTAAAGCTAGCCTCAGATTGGCTGCATGCCCGGCATCTTTATGTTCGCATTTTACATATACTCCATTACAACCACCATAACCGCCATAACATGGTACGCCATAGGAAGGAGTAATTAATCCTTCGTCTAATGCAACTAAAGCACCCAAAGGTTTAAAAGTGGAACCAGGAGGATATTGACCTTTAATGGCACGGTTATACATTGGCTTTGCAGTGTCCATTATCATTCTGCCCCAATTTTTTCTTCTTGCATTTCCGGTGAGTATATTGGGATTATAAGATGGACTAGATACCATTGCAATAATTCCACCAGTACGGGGGTTAATAGCTACAGCGCTTCCAATTTTATTTTGCAGTAGCTTCTCTGCTAATTGTTGCACTTCAACATCAATACTTGTAAATAAATTTTTTCCTGCAATAGCAACAGTGTCAAATAATCCATTTTCATACGGACCTTGGATTCTACTTTTATTGTCTCTAATAAAACGTTTAATTCCTCTTTGACCCATTAATATTTTCTCGTAAGTTTTTTCAAGACCATTCATTCCTGCATAATCGCCCATCTCATAACCAGCTTCATGGTTTTTTCTCAAGAAAGAAGTATCTACTTCTGCAATGTAGCCTAGTAATTGACCAGCAGTGTTATAAGGATAAGTGCGAACAGATCTTTCGCTTAATACAAAACCAGCAAACTTGTACATATTCTCGTTCAGTTTAGCATACAAATCTGCTCCTAATAATGGTTCAAAAATACTTGCCTTAACACTTGTGTTTTTAAAAACTGCTTCATGCATTCTTTTTTTATATTCAATGGTATCTATTCCCAATAAAATACAAAGGGAAGCAGTGTCGGTACCTTTTGTTTCAATAGGAGTTACCATCAAATCGTAACTAATAATATTTTCTAGTAAAGCTCTTCTTTTTCTGTCGTAGATGATTCCTCTGTCGGGGTAAACGATTTTTCTGTAGATAGCATTATTATCAGCTGCTAACTTATATTTTGATGAAAGTATTTGAAGATTGATTAATTGAAATGTTATGATTAAAAAAACAATAGCTATGATGATTTGTATAACTTTTCCTCGGTTTTGATTGAATACAGACATACACTCTTTTCTTTATTAATTACTTCTAAACTTAGCATTTCTGTTAAATAGCATTTCAGTAACAAAGATCAATAAGAGACTGATTCCTGTTGTTGCACTTACTTTCCCCAAAAAGTACACAAAATTACCAAACTGAAGCCACTCTAATAAAACAAGGTAGAAATGGTGAATAAAAGTGAGTAGAACAACATATAAGCTATAAGGTGCCCAGCCCATACTACTAATGCTAGGTTCAACATAACTCTGTTCTGTTGTTTCTTGTGGGATCAATAAGTTTAAAAGAAATGGTTTTACATATGCAATTAATACACATGCAGCGGCATGCAATCCCATGGTTCCGGTAAAGTAATCGAGACTTAAACCAAATAAGAAAGCAATAAGTAATAATGGAAATCGACCTAAATTAAATGGTAACCAAATAATGAATAAGAAATATAGGTATGGAACTATAAATTGGTGAAGAGGAGGTATTTGGTTTAAAATATATACCTGTATTCCAAGGAAAAGTATAAATCGGATAATATTTTTTAAAAGGGTACTCATCAGTTTTTCCCGCTATTTTCTAGTTGTAACAGTTCGGAATACCTGATATTCTCAATTACATTAACGTATTGAACAGTAAAGAAGTTAGTGGCTGTTTTTACTTTTAAGGTATAGAAATTCGATGATGGATCTGTATTAATAGCAGCTACCGTTCCAATTAATAAATGAGATGGGAAGTTAGAAGAGTATGTACTTGTTACTACTGAATCTCCTTTAACAACTTTAGCACTTTTAGAAACATTTTTCAATATTAAATAAGAAGGATCTTCTCCATCCCATTCTATACTACCTGCAGAATTATCTTTTTTTAGCATGGCACTAACTTTGCTATTTCGATGCAGTAAACTCATTACTTTGCTAATATTATCAGATGTTTCTATTACAACACCAACAATGCCATTTTGACTAATTACCGACATTCCTTTTTTGATGCCTTGCAATGCTCCTCTTTCAAGCATTAAATAATTATT
>JAYTXG010000492.1:0-2109 GCA_043743375.1 Sphingobacteriia bacterium | reverse complement strand
CTTAATACTCAAAATGCAGCTTCAACCCGAAATGAAGGTGTTGAAATAGCGATAGATTACACAATTTTTAATAAAAAAGAATTTGGTTGGAATTTACGTTTAAATTTTAATAGAATGTGGAACCAAGTTGTTTCATTTCCACCAAATGTATCTGAATTTTATATTTCTGATACATGGCTATATGGTAATGCAAGAGCTAGTGTGCTTGGTGTTGGAAGCCCCACTACTGGTATAGCATCTTGGGGTTATTCAAGAAATGCAAATGGTCAAATATTAATTAATCCTTCTAATGGTCTACCGCTTACAGATGGATTGTTTAAATTAAGAGGTGATCGAAATCCTGCTTTTACTTTAGGAATAAATAATTCATTACGATATAAAAACTGGAAATTAAATTTTCTATGGGATCTTAAAATGGGTGGAGATATTTTTAATGCCAACAATATGTTGTTAACTAGTATAGGTCGCAGTCCATTAACAATTGATCGATTTAAACCTCGTGTAATAGAGGGCGTATTGAATGATGGTTTTGCTAACTCTGCTACACCAACTGTTAATACTATTTCTGTTATTCCTGCATATAATGATGCTTATTACACAGCTAGTCAAATGCCTGAAGAAGCATTTATCGAAAAAAATGTTAATTGGTTTAGGTTAAGGGATTTTACATTGAGTTACACATTTTCAGCAAGTAGTATCAAGAAAATATCAAATGGAATTAAGAATGCAAGTATTTTTATTACAGGGAACGATTTGTTTTTAATTACAAATTATACAGGTGCTGATCCTCAAGTAAGTGGAAATACTGCAGCTACAAGAGGTGTTGGTGCTTTTGGTTTTGATTATGGAACATTGGCAACACCTGTGAGTATTAATTTTGGTTTAAGAGTAGGATTCTAATCAAAAAAAAAAAAATGAAAAAAAAATATTATACTATTAAAACGCTAACGGTTTTTATAACTTTTATTTCAATAGTTTCTTGTCAGAAAAAATTGGATGAAGCCTTTACAAATCCTAATGCTGGAAGTAGGGTTCCTACAGAATCTTTATTGCCTGGCATAATTGGAAATATGGGTGGAAGTTCTTCCGCAGCAGGATCTGCTTATGGTACAGCTAATGATGGAACGAATGTTGGAAGATATATACAATATTGGGCTACCAATACCACTGGAAATCAATTTGATCAAATGGGAGGTGCTACTGGGTCAAGTGATGTAATGGGTTCAGTGTGGGGCATGCATTATTATGGAATGGGGCAGAACCTAAAACAAATGATTCAATTTGGAACTGAAGAAAAAAAATGGGACTATGTTGGGGTTGGATATGCCATAAGTGCATGGAGTTGGTTAACTACAACCGATATGTACGGAGAAATAATAGTTAGAGATGCATTTAATACAAAGCAATTAGTTTTTAATTATGATGATCAATCATTAGTTTATGATACTGTTCGTCAAATTTGCAGAACTGCTATCAGTTATTTAAATAATACTGGAGATAGTGCAAGTCCAGTAAATTTAGCTAAAGGAGATGCATATTTTAATAATGGAGATGTAAACAAATGGAAGAAATTTGTATACGCTGTAATGGCTCGATCATTCAATCATTTATCTAATAAAAATAGTTATAAACCTGATTCTGTTATTTTCTATTGTAAGCTAGCAGTTAATGATAACGCAGATAATAGTACTATGCGTTTTGCTAATACAGGTATTACAGGAACTTCCAATTTTTATGGCCCTTATAGATCTAATGTAGGCACAATGAGGCAAACTGCTTTTGTTGCTAATTTGATGTCTGGATTAAATCCAACATTCTTAGGTGCAAATGATCCACGAGCTGCATATATCATTAGAGAAAATACAAATGGTACATTCAAAGGGGTAAGTCCAAATCAAGGCACTAGTGGGTTGACTACTAATGACCAACCACCAAATTTTTGGGGTGGCATATTTGGAACTGCTGCTGCACCAACTTCAGATGCAGATTGTAGGTACATATTTAAAAATGGTTCTCCTTGGCCAATCATCTCTGCCAGCGAGGTTAAATTTATGTTGGCAGAGGCTCAATATAAAAAAGGCAATAAATCAGAAGCTTTAGTAGCGTATA
>JAYTXG010000491.1:0-1920 GCA_043743375.1 Sphingobacteriia bacterium | reverse complement strand
TGCTGATTTAATTGAATTAGCATTAGAAAAAAATAAAAATATTAAACTGATTCATATTGAAACTCCTTCAAACCCTACATTAAGGTGTGTTGATATAGAAATGGTTTGTGGTATTGCTCAAAAATACAAAGTAATGGTATCTGTAGATAATACTGCCGCTACTCCTTACCTGCAACAACCTTTTGCATTTGGTGCAGATTTTGTTATGCATTCAACAACAAAGTTTTTAAACGGACATGGAACTGCCATAGGTGGTGTATTACTCGGAAAAGACCTTGAGAGAATGAATACATCTATTTGGAAATGGCATGTATTATTGGGTGGAAATAGTAATCCATTTGATGCCTTTTTACTTACTCAGGGAATGAAAACCTTAGAATTAAGAATGGAAAGACACTGCCATAATGCAATGGATGTTGCATCTTTCCTTGAACAACATCCAGCAGTTGAAAAAGTAAATTATAGTGGATTGGTAGCTCATCCTGATCATGCAATTGCTTTGAAACAAATGCGTCATGCAGGTGCATTAATGAGCTTTGAACTAAAAGGAGGAATAAAAGCCGGAAGTAAATTTATTGATCAATTACAAATGTGTGTAAGGGCAATTTCATTTGGTACTCCTGATACCCTTTTATCACATCCAGCAAGCATGAGTCACATGGCAATACCAAGAGAAGATCGAATAAATGCTGGAATAACAGATGGCCTAATTCGATTGAGTGTAGGTATTGAGAATATACAAGATATTATCAATGATTTTGATCAAGCATTAAATTAAAATAATACCATTTAGTTGGTATTATTAAGTAAGCAATAACAGATATGAGTATCATTATAAGAAGAGCGTTAAAGCAAGATTGTGCTCGAATTTTAGAACTAATACAAGAATTAGCTGAATTTGAAAAAGCACCTCAAGAAGTAACCGTAACACTCAAACATTTTGAAGAAAGCGGATTTGGTATAAGTCCTGTTTGGTGGGCATTTGTTGCCGAAGAAACCAATGAAACATCATCCAGTAATACAATACATGGATTTGCACTTTATTACTTAAGATACAGTACTTGGAAAGGGCAGCGAATGTATTTAGAAGATATTTTGGTAACTCAAAAAATGAGGGGTAAACAGATAGGCAAACAACTTTTTGATCGCTTAATCGTTGAATCAAAAGAGAAAAACTTGAGTGGAATTGTTTGGCAGGTATTAGATTGGAATGAACCTGCGATTGAATTCTACAAAAAATATAATGCTACATTTGATAATGAGTGGATTAATTGTAGCATTTCTTAAACTCAAGCTTTAATAAAGTGTATGTTAAAAAATAAATTTTCAGTTGCATTATTTATTTTGATGATGATATTTACTTCCTGTACAAAAAACAGTGAAGTAATACCTAATACAGAAACCTCAGTTGGTTTTTCAGGCAGTGCAATTGATAAATTAGCCAAGGGCATTAACCTAACAAACTGGTTCAATGATTATTCAGATAGAAATCAATTAGGAACTAGATATTCTACTGCAAATTTTAGTCAAATTAAAAATGCAGGATTTACTTATGTTCGACTTCCAATTGGACCTTCAATTATTAGCGACCCAAATAATATTGAAGTGAGTAATGCTACTAGTTTAGCATTACTAGACCAAGCCGTAAAAAATATTACTTCAAGTGGTTTATCTGTTGCCTTAGATTTTCATACCTATACTCCCAACTTTGAATCTAAATTAGCTACCGACCCATTAACAAGAGTTGCTTTCCGCCAGTTTTGGAAAAACTTAGCAAGTTATTTTAGTAAATATGATACTACAAAAGTATTTTTTGAAATATTTAATGAACCACATGTTGGAGCGGCACAAAGTGTAGCAGGCATTGATAAAAGTTGGTGGGCACCGTTTCAAGGTCAAATTATTCAATCTATTAGAGAA
>JAYTXG010000490.1:0-5193 GCA_043743375.1 Sphingobacteriia bacterium | reverse complement strand
TTTTATGATCCTACTCAAGAAAATACCTTTACTAAACCTTTCTCTGAAGAAACAGGAAAAATAATTGATGAAGAAGTAAGAGGTATTATTAATAATGCTTATCAAATTACATTAGAGTTATTGACTGTCAAAAAGCATGAAGTTGAAGTACTTGCAAAAGAATTATTGGATAAGGAAGTATTGCATAAAAGTGATGTTGAATTATTAATTGGGAAACGTCCATTTGAACAAAAGAAACTTTTAGAAATAGAACAAGAATCTATTATTGTTCCAGGAGCTGAACTTTCAATTACTCCTACTTCAGCAGATATATCAAATGATTTAACTGAAAAAAAAGAAGAAACTCCAGTTATTGAACCATGAGTGAAGCAAGAACAAATATTTTAAAAAAAATAAAACAGGCACTTGTCCATAAAGTGCCTGTTCCCTTTTCTAGCACTCCCAATAATATTGATGTTTTTCAACCATCAACTAATGAACTTGCAATTGAGTTTGCGGCCAATTTCATCGGGTTACAAGGCAGATTTTCTTATTGTTCAAATCAACATGAATTAATTAAACAACTTCAACTACTTTTTGAAACTAGAGGCTGGAAAAATATTTATTGTAAGGAAGATAAAATCAAAAGTGATTTTGCTAAAAACGGATTTAGCCTCAATTATACAGATGATTTAACTGAATGTGATGCATCAATAACAGGATGCGAAAACTTAGTAGCAAGAACAGGAAGCTTACTATTAAGTAGTGCTCAACAGAATGGTAGAACAGTAAGTGTATATGCACCAGTTCATATTTGCATTGCTAATTCCAAGCAGCTTGTGTATGATATTGATGATTCTATTATGCAACTAAGAGACAAATACGGAACTAAATTTCCATCAATGGTAACATTGGCATCGGGCCCTAGTAGAACAGCTGATATAGAAAAAACCTTAGTGGTTGGAGTTCATGGTCCAAAAGAAGTCTTTTGTTTTTTGATAGATGATTATTAACTTCAATTATGTATAATCCCATTCTTCGATTGTTTGTTTATAGTTCACTAAGAAGTGGGTTTCAAAATCCTGCCTATACCTATATTAGTAAATATTTTATATTAGAATCAGAAGCAATAACCAAAGGTAAATTGTATGATGTTGAAGGGGTTATTGTTGGCATACCTACTGCAGAAAACCATTTTATTAAAGGAGAATTATATTTAATTAAAGAGCCCGCTGAATTTTCTTGGGCAATAGGACAATTAGATGATTATGAAGGAGTGAAAGCAGATGAGGACAATCCGGTTCCTTCCTTTACAAGATTAGTATCTACTATTCTTATTGGCGATTTAACCGAAAAAGCTTGGGTATTTTGGTACAATCAACCAGTATTAAATGGTAATTTTATTGAAAGTGGAGATATTCTTACTTATCTGCAACAAAAGAAATAATCAGTTACATGCTAGTTACCCCAGATAAAAAGATCTTTTTTTTGTCAGATTTTCATCTTGGTGCCCCAGGTGTTGCTGCAAGTCTTGTTCGTGAAAAAAAAATCATTCGTTTTTTAGATGAAATAAAATCATCTGCAGCAGTTATTTATATTTTGGGCGATATTTTTGATTTTTGGTATGAATATAAAAATGTAGTTCCTAAAGGATATATTAGGCTGTTGGGAAAATTAGCTGAATTAACAGATGCAGGAATTTCTATTCATGTATTTATTGGGAATCATGATATGTGGATGAGTGGATATTTTGAGCAAGAATTAAATATTCCGGTTTATCACGAGCCACAAATATTAACTTTTAATAATAAGCGTTTTTATATTGGTCATGGAGATGGATTAGGTCCTGGTGATAATGGATATAAGTTCATAAAAAAAATATTTAGAAACCCTTTATCCAAGTGGCTATTTGGATGGATTCACCCAGATATTGGAATTGAAATAGCCAATTATTTAAGTAAAAAAAGTAGACAAAAAACTGGTAGCACTGATGAACATTTTTTAGGGGAAGAAAATGAATGGTTAATTATTTATTCAAAAGAACTTATTAAAAAAGATAATTTTGATTTTTTAATTTTTGGACATAGGCATTTGCCCATTGATATTCACTTATCGGAACAAAGTAGGTATATTAATTTAGGCGATTGGATTACTCATTTTACATATGCCGAGTTTGATGGTAATAATGTGAAACTTTGCAAATACCATTAACTAAATCTACTTATGGAACAGTTTTTACATAAAATTATTTTCGACAATACCATAGAAAGCTACTTATATGTATTGTTGATTATTTTATTTGCATTCATCTTAAAAAGGGTTGTCTCAAAATATATTGCTAAGCTGCTATTTAGGCTTGCTGGTAAAGCGGGAAAAAAAATAGCTCGAGAATCATTTTTAAATTTAGTTGTTCAACCACTCGATTTATTTCTTTTATTATTGGTTGGATTAATTGCAGTAGACAAACTTAATTTTCCAATAGCATTTGATATAAAAATTCATCATATTGAAATAAAAAAAATTTTTGAATCCATTACAGACGGAGTAGTAATTCTTGCTTTTATTTGGTTATGTCTTCGGGTAATTGATTTTATTGCAATGATTCTGGAAGAAAAAGCAAACCTTTCACCTGATCAAAAAGATAATCAGTTAATTATCTTTTTCAAAGATTTCTTTAAAGTGATATTAATTATTATCGGGATATTATTAATTCTTCGATTTTCATTTAATAAAAACATAGGAAATTTATTAACCGGCTTAAGTATTGTGGGAGCTGCTATAGCATTGGCTACAAGAGAAAGCATGGAGAATTTGATTGCTTCTTTTATTATCTTTTTCGATAAACCATTTGCAACAGGCGATTTGGTAAAAGTGAATGGGTTTATAGGTAATATTGAAAAGATTGGATTGAGAAGTACACGTATTCGCACGCAAGAAAAAACATATATATCTGTTCCCAATAAGCAAATGGTAGATACTATTGTTGATAATATTTCATTGCGTACTCAACGAAAAGCAGAATTAAAGTTAGAGGTTAGTCTTACTACAAATTCTACTCAACTAAGCAATTTAATTAATGAAATAACCAATTTAATAGCAGAACCATTTTCAATAAATAGGTTAATTTATTTATCTGATACTGGTAAAAATGCACATATTATTAATGTAGAATATTATACAAGCATTGAACAAACTATCGAACATTTTTTGATGGACAAGCAAACTATTACTTTAGAAATTATTAAGTTGATGGAAAATAGTAAAATTCAATTTGCGGCAGCTAATACCACTGTAACGGTGCATAGTTTATAGCCGATGTTCCAAAGACGACTTCAACTCTAGCAAAAAGCTTTTAAATCCAGTAAGCGTTTGAACTAATTGCGTTTCCGAATCAATTTTACCCTTGTTGTTTTTTAAATAACTTTTGGCACCTTCAATCGAAAATTTTCTTTGGCGAAGTAAGAAATAAATTAATTGAAGGTTTTTAATGTCTTCCACTCTAAACAAGCGATCGCCTTTTCTTGTTTTTCGCGGTTGCAGAATATCAAACTCATTTTCCCAATAGCGGAGTAATGATGTATTTACTTTAAACCAAAACGCTACTTCGCTTATGGAATAGTATAGTTTCTTTTGAAGGGTTTCATCATTGGGTACATCTATCAAATCAACAGTAGCATCAATTTCTTTAAATGATTTTCTTCCTCTTTTTTGTTCAGTCTTCTCCTCGTTTTTAACTTCAGCCTTTGGTTTAATTTTTACAACTATCTGTTCGCTTGCATAAACAACTGGCTCGGGTTCACTAATAACTGATGCATGAGCGGTGTTAACTTTCTCTTCAATAGCCTGTTTGTTGACTATTTTCTTATTTTTGGTGGGCACATTTAAAACTATCGGTATCCCAAAAAGATCCAATTGTTGTATTTCTTCTGCCATATTATAAAATTAGCACGATTTTGTTTGATTGTTCACTAAAACTGCCTGACGTGGAAAAGATGTAAGTATCTTGCAATTTTATAGATAATGAAGGAAATTAAAACGATAGTTGTTTGCGGTGCAGGTACCATGGGTAGTGGCATAGCACAAGTTGCTGCCAAAGCAGGTTTTGCAACAATACTATTTGATCAAAATGAAGTTGCGCTTAATAAAGGGAAACTGAGTATTGAAACACAACTAAACAATCTTGTTCAAAAAGGGAAACTTGGTTTAGAAGAAAAAGATAAAATTCTTAATAGACTTAGTTATACGCACCAAGAAAATTTGTGTAGGGGCGATATTATAATTGAAGCCATTATTGAAAAGATAGAAATTAAGATCGCTTTATTTAATGAATTGGCTAGTATTAATGATGCAACTACCATTTTTGCTACCAATACATCATCTATTAGTATTGATGCAATTGCTGAAGGGTTTAATCTTCCCAACAGATTAGTGGGTATGCACTTTTTTAACCCTGCGCCCATTATGAAATTGGTAGAAGTAGTACAAGGAAAGCAAAGTGATTCAGATACAATTGAAACAGTAATTGAACTTACCAAAACAATGGGTAAAGTGCCCGTATTGTGTAAAGATGCTCCCGGCTTTATTGTGAATAGGGTTGCTCGCCATTATTATTTAGAAGCAATGCAAATGGTCAATAAAGGATTAATTACTGTTGAAGAAGCAGATGAATTAATGGAAGGGGCAGGTTTTAAAATGGGTCCTTTTAAATTGATGGATTTAATTGGGTTAGATATTAATTATAGTGTAAGTAATATCGTTTGGGAAGCGCTTGGCAAACCAGAACGATTAACTCCATCAACACTACAAAAAGAAAAGGTCAACAAAGGTGAGTTGGGTAAAAAAACCGGGAAGGGTTTTTATAGGTATTTTTAAAAGTTAACGTTACAATATTTTGTATTATAAGTTTTTTTGTACATCAAAGAATTAGTTAGCTTTATATATCAAAAGTTTAAAATTGTCATCTCTATATATTATTTCTGGATGTAATGGTGCAGGAAAAACAACTGCATCATTTACTATACTTCCTGAAATGTTGGATTGCAAAGAGTTTGTAAATGCAGATGAAATTGCGAAAGGGCTTTCTCCATTTCAACCAGAAAGTGTTTCTTTTCAAGCCGGACGTATAATGATTAAAAGAATAGAGGAGCTTATTAATTTGGGAGTGGATTTTGGTTTTGAAACTACATTAACAACATTGTCTTATGTAAATACTAT
>JAYTXG010000489.1:0-4219 GCA_043743375.1 Sphingobacteriia bacterium | reverse complement strand
AATATTGATGGCGATGAAAATGGAGTTAAAAAGCAACTTGAAAGTATACTTGGCTCAAATTATAAAATACTAACACGCTACGAACAGAATCAATCTTTTTACGTAGTAATGCAAATAGAAAAGTGGGTGATTTATGGAATTCTAACATTAATATTAGTAGTAGCAGCTTTTAATATAATTGGTGCGTTGACCATGTTGGTATTAGAAAAACAAAAAGATATAGCCGTTTTAAAAGCAATGGGTGCGGATGACAACAGAATAAAAAATATTTTCTTACTCGAAGGCTTACTGCTAGCAATTATTGGAACAAGTATTGGATTGTTGATGGCTCTTACAATATGTTGGCTTCAAACTACTTATCATTTGATTACACTAGGTGGCTCTACATTTATAATTAATTATTATCCTGTGAAAACGGTGTACACCGATTATTTATTAGTAACTGCTACGGTAGGTATAATTGCATTCGGCGCAGCATGGATTACAGCAAGAAAATCTAGTAAAAGTAATTTTTCGTTAAGAACTTAATATCTCTTAACTCTTAACTCTTAACTCTTAACTCTTATCTCTTATCTCTTAATTCTCAATAATCTCCCAAAGTTTCTTCTAATTGGCCCAAAGCTTTAGCTAATTGCTCATCATTAGGTGCAATACCGTGCCACTCATGACTTCCTTCCATAAAATCAACGCCCTTACCCATTTCTGTAGTCATTAAAATACAAATTGGTTTGCCACGACCAGTCATTGATTTGGCTTTGTCTAACACCTTAACCACATCATCCATATCATTCCCTTTCATATCAATCACTTCCCAATTAAATGCTTCGAATTTGGCTCTAAGTGAATTTAAATTAAGTACTTTATTGGTTGAGCCATCAATTTGTTGACCGTTAAAGTCGATAGTGGAAATCAAATTATCTACTTTATTATGTGCAGCAAACATGATTGCCTCCCAGTTTTGCCCCTCTTGTAGTTCTCCATCACCGTGTAAAGAAAAAACGAGGTGAGGGTCGTTATTTAGCTTTTTAGTAAGGGCGGCCCCAATTGCAACACTCATGCCTTGGCCCAGAGAGCCACTAGCAATTCTTACCCCAGGAAGGTGGTCATGTGTAGTTGGGTGTCCTTGTAAACGGGAATTAATTTTTCTAAAACTGGCCAATTCTATTACATCAAAATAACCAGATCTAGCTAATACCGAATAAAATACAGGTGAAATATGGCCGTTTGATAAGAAAAACAGGTCTTCATTTACTCCATTCATTGAAAAAGCCGTATGATGATGCATAATATGAAAGTACAAAGCTGTCATAAAATCAGTGCAGCCCAAAGAACCTCCTGGGTGTCCGCTTTGTACATCATGAACCATTCTTACGATATCTCTACGAACTTGACTAGCAATTTTTTTTAAATCATCAATACTTGCCATATAAAAAGGGTTAATGTAGTTTAAGCAGCGAAGATAAATCCAATTGTATCATTATAAAAAGTAAAATACTATAAAGTTGGTATTGTGTAGCAAAAATTCGATGACTAATATTGTATCTCAATACCAGTAATTAATAAGTTAATTTTACCTACAAATCCTTGAAAAATAACGTTTAAAATGAATGTATGGAGAATATTTTAATGGGGGCTGTAATAGCTTTTGTAATTACATTTTATTCAATTCCGGTGATCATTCAGGTCTCGAATATGAAGAAATTATTTGATTTACCTGGTGATCGTAAAATACATGCAACTCCAGTTCCATCTTTAGGGGGGCTGGGTATTTTTGCAGGCTTTATTATGGGGCTGTTGTTAATGGTTGATTTAACTGATAAGGCTGCATCTTCTACTTTTCAATATTACCTTACTTCTTTCATGGTAGTATTCTTTTTTGGAATAAAAGACGATATTCTCATTTTAACTCCTTTTAAAAAATTACTTGGCCAATTAGCTGTTGCAGCCATATTGATATTTAAGGCAAATCTATTGATAGATAATATGCATGGGTTTTTAGGTATTGAGCATATTCAAAGTAGTATGAGTGTATGCCTTTCTTTCTTTACAATTATTGTTATAGTTAATGCATTTAATTTAATTGATGGGGTTGATGGATTGGCAGGTAGCATTGGTGTAATTACTTCTTCCTTTTTTGCATTTTTTGCTCTGATGGGAGGCGAATTTTATTACGCTTTATTTGGATTTAGTTTCTCTGCTTCTTTGGCTGCCTTTTTAATTTATAATTATTCTCCTGCAAGAATTTTTATGGGAGATACTGGTGCTATGTTAATTGGAGTGGTTAATGCAATACTTGTTATTCATTTTATTAATACAGCTGAAAATTCTAGAATACTTCCTGTATTAGCCGCACCAGCAATGGGTTTTGGGGTTTTAATAATTCCTTTAATGGACACACTAAGGGTGTTTTCTATTAGAATTATTCATGGTCGATATCCTTTTTCTCCAGACAGAAACCATATTCACCATATATTGTTAGATAAAGGGATGTCTCACATGGCCGTTACGCTCACTTTATCATTAACAACAATATTTTTTGTAATTAGCACTTATTTTTCCTTATCTCTAGGAACCACTAAAGTGATTCTATTACAAATCATTATCTTTTATGCAGGAGTTGCTTTTCTTCGGCATCAAAAATCTTCAAAAAAACATCTTCAAGTAATTAAAGGGAATATTGATTTAAATCCGGAGGATAATATTTTCAGAAAAGGTATTAATAGTTTTATAGCATATAAATCACAAGACTCAAAATTGGCAGATAAGGATATATGAAATGATTCATTAGTTTTGCTGCAATATAAAACGGTAATATGACTGAAGATTTAGATTTGGTATTGTCAGACGCTACAGAAACCATGCAGAAAGGAATTCTGCATTTAGAGGCAGAATTGGTAAAAATAAGAGCTGGCAAAGCTAGCCCCACAATGCTAGATGGATTAAATGTTGATTATTACGGAAACCCTACTCCAATTAATCAGGTAGCCAATGTACAGGTGTTAGACGTTCGTACAATAAGTATTCAGCCGTGGGAAAAAAATATGTTAGCAGCAATTGAAAAGTCGATTATGGCCGCTAATATTGGAATTACACCACAAAATGATGGAAGTCAAATTAGGTTATTTATGCCTCCATTAACAGAAGAAAGAAGAAAGGAATTAGTTAAAAAAGCAAGTGGAGAAGGAGAGCAAGCAAAAGTAGCTATTAGGAATATTAGAAGAGATGCAATTGAAAGCATAAAAAAATTACAAAAAGATGGTTTGAGTGAAGATGCTGCTAAAGATGCAGAAAAAAATATTCAAGAAGTTACCGATAAATTTATTGTTGTAGTAGAGAAACACCTTGATGCAAAAGAAAAAGAAGTGATGGCTATTTAATTATTTTTTATTTGCAAGATAAACGCCTCCGAGAATTACAGATAAGCAAATTACTTGCTGAAAGTTTACATGCTCACCATCCCAAATACCCCAAGCTATCGCCACAAATGGTATACCATAAGTTACCATAGAAGCAAATAATGCACCAGCTCTTTTTACTAACATGTAAAAAATAATGGAGGCTACTGCTGTTCCAAATATTCCCAAAATGGCAGATGCAATAGTTGATTGTAAATAAGCATCATTACTTAAAGGGAGCGCAAAATATCCAGTAAAAAGTAATATTAAAAAACAGGGGATAATTAAACATACAAATGCCATGGAAGCAATTTCTAAAGAACCAATTCCACTCATATATCTCCCTACCATATTTACATTTATACCATAAAATAGAGTAGCTAATAATACAAGAAATGTGTAAGCAAAATATTGTACACTAATATGGGCTCCTGCAGAAACTAGTAAGCATAATCCAATAAAGCCAATTAAAATGCCAATTAATTGTAGCATTTTTACCTTCAATTGAAAAAACGATACGCCGCTTACAATTACAAATAGTGGAGTTAATGCATTAAGAATACCAGCAAGTGAACTATCTATTTTAGTTTCTGCAATACAGAAAAGATATGCAGGAAAAAAACTTCCTAATAATCCTGATAAAATAACCAATAATCTTTTATTAGCAGGAATATGTTTAAATGATTTAAAAGCAAAAGGTAATAATATAATACCAGCGCTCATTATGCGTAAAGATGCAACCTGATAAGGACTTAGCACGTTCATGCCCCCTTTCATTAAAATAAAAGAACTTCCCCAAATAATGCCAAGAGCAATAAAAATAA
>JAYTXG010000488.1:0-1646 GCA_043743375.1 Sphingobacteriia bacterium | reverse complement strand
AAAGCATCTACAATGAAAAGCGGTATTGAATATATGGTTTGGCTTGCTGATTGGTACAGGAATAATTCAGGCGGCAAGGGGGTAGGTTTTTTTCAGATTGGTGGCGGCATTGCAGGTGATTTTCCTATTTGTGTTGTGCCAATGATGTACCAGGACCTGGAGTGGCATGATGTTCCTTTCTGGAGTTATTTTTGCCAGGTAAGTGATTCAACAACTTCTTACGGATCCTATTCAGGAGCAGTACCCAATGAGAAGATAACCTGGGGTAAACTGGATATTAATACACCTAAATTTATAGTGGAGAGTGATGCTACTATTGTTTGCCCGTTAATATTTGCCTGGATATTGGGTTGGTAGCAGATTTTTTGAATGATGGCTGTCTTTAATTTGATCTTCCAATGGCTATTTGAGGACTAGTGTGTTTACCAGTATTAATTTTTTTTGAATTTCAGCAAATGCAGTACTAATAAAGCTTTTGTTAATAATACTCAACTCTGAACTGCCCGATGAAAGAATTATAAACCTGGGATTGTTCAAAACACTTTTTACAACTAAATTTACTACTTTTGCTGCCCAAAGTCAGCCCTTGGGGCTGACGATTGTTTTTATATGAGTTTAAAGGAAGGCGTTAATATGCAAAAGTTGCCCCGTCACATAGCCATTATAATGGATGGTAATGGACGGTGGGCAAAAGAAAAAGGCGAAGACCGCCTTTTTGGGCATTTGCATGGTGTAGAAAGTGTACGAAATATTGTAGAGGGTTGTGCGGAATTAGGGATAGAATACCTGACCCTTTATGCATTTAGTACCGAAAATTGGGACAGGCCTGCTGATGAAGTAACCGGATTAATGGAATTACTAGTTGATACTATCCGTAAGGAAGTGCCAACTTTAAATAAAAATAATATTAAGCTTCATGCAATTGGCGATATGGGAATGCTGCCGGAAACTGCCAGGAAAGAATTGGAAGAAGCATTTTATGAAACAAGCAATAATACAGGTTTAAATCTGGTAATGGCTTTAAGTTACAGCAGCCGGTGGGAGATTGCACATACAGTAAAACTAATTGCGGCAGATGTAAAAAGAGGGGTGCTGCAACCAGGAGATATTACACAGGATACTGTGCAAAAATACCTTACCACCAGCGAGTTTCCAGATCCCGAACTAATGATTCGTACAAGTGGCGAATACCGTATAAGTAATTTTTTATTATATCAATTGGCTTATGCGGAGCTGTACTTTACAAATACAAGATGGCCTGATTTTAGAAAAGACAATTTGTACGAGGCCATTATCGATTTCCAAAGCAGGGAAAGGAGATTTGGAAAAACCGGCGACCAGCTAAAGGAAGAAATACCCAATTCATAGTTCAATTTTATTTGTTCCAAGTAAAAATCATTACAGGAATAAATAAGAATAATTATGTTATTACATTAAAATGGCAACTGATTTAAAATACAATTAGAAGCATATACTCATAAAAGACGCTATGAAACAGCCTTTTATAAGTTGTTTTTATAAGAAGATTGTTTAACAAATAGTTTTCATTAAAGCAAGTAATTTGCCGTTTCGTTAAAAAACCAATTGATGCAGAGGATTTACCAGAACTTTTTATTTATAGTAATTATACTTTTTATTGGCAATTC
>JAYTXG010000487.1:0-1831 GCA_043743375.1 Sphingobacteriia bacterium | reverse complement strand
ATCAATCAAAGTAAATTAAGCGGCCAATGTGGACGTTTAAAATGTTGCTTGAATTACGAATTAGATACTTACTTAGATGCTTTGCAGCAATTTCCTGATAATGCAGATACGTTGGATACTGTAATGGGAACTGCACACTTAATTAAAAAAGATATTTTTAAAAGTTTGATGTGGTATATTTTACCAAACAATAATAAACACTATCCACTTACTATTCAAAGGGTTAAAGAAATTAAACGCATTAATCAGCAAGGGCAACGAGTTGATGAGTTGCAAGCCATAGAAATTATTAGCAAACAAAAAGAAGCGGAGCCTGCATTTGTAGAATTAGTAGGACAAATCAGTTTGAAGACTTTAGAAAAAGACGATCGCCGTAGAAGAGATCAGCAAAGAAGTGGAAATCAAGGTCCGAATAGAAAACCTGATAGTCGTGGGCCGCAACAACAAGGTCCTCGTGGCTCGCAACAAAACAGACCAACACAAAGACCACCACAAAGACCAACACAAGCTCCACCAAATGATGAAAAAAGTTAAAGCAGATTCATTTCTGATTGTACAAAATTCATTAATTTTTTAATATAATCTGGCGTTAGATTAAATGCTAACCCGGCCGTTTTATATAATTCTGGAAGTGTTTTTGTTCCTCCTAAACTCAACGCATCTATATAATGTTGAATTGCAAGTTCTGGATTTTGTTTATACTGCATCCATAATCCAATTGCGCCTAATTGAGCAATTCCATATTCTATATAATAAAAAGGCACTTCAAATAAATGCAATTGTCGCTGCCAACCAATAGCACGGAATGCGTCTAATCCAGTATATTCGATACTATCAGTAGAAAATTCATTTAAAATTTTTACCCACGATGTAGTTCTTTCTTCAATAGTATGATTTGGATTTTCGTAAACCCAATGTTGAAATTTATCGATGATGGCTATCCAAGGAAAAATGGTAATCGTTCTTTCTAATTGATGTTCTTTTGCTCTCTTTAAATCAGCTGCATTGTCAAAAAAAGCTTCCCAATGATTCATGCTAAATAATTCCATTGCCATACTTGCAACTTCTGCAATTTCCATTGGATATTCTTTAAAGGCACTCAATGGTAAAGGATGTGATAGAAAAGAATGAACTGCATGTCCGCCTTCATGCACCATTGTAGTAACATCACTCATTTGTGAGGCTGCATTCATAAAAATAAATGGGGCTCCACTTTCTGCCAATGGACAATTATAACCTCCGGGTGCTTTACCTTTTCTACTTTCTAAATCAAAATGTTTTAGCTCATGCATTTTTCTTAGGCAATCGGCAAAAAAAGGATTGAGTTGATCAAAGCATTTTACGGTTTTTTCATAGAGGTCGTTGCCATCTTTAAAAGGCTTCAAAGGCAATAAACCAGCGGGTTCTGCTTCTGTATCCCATGGTTTAAGTTGATCTACACCTAGCTTTAATTTTTTTCGATTATAAATTTCATTTACCAATGGCAATACATGTTGTTTAACTGCATCATGAAATTGAAAGCAGTCTTCTTTGGTATAATCAAATCGGCCTAACTCTTTAAATTTATAATCTCTATAATTATCAAAGCCAGCATTCAAAGCAATTTGATGGCGTTTAGTAATTAAACTATTGTAGAGTTCGTGCATTGGAACTTCATCTTGTTTTCTGCGTTCCTGAATTTTATAGTATACCGCTTCTCTAAGGGAGCGGTCGCTACTTTCTAAAAATTTTGCAGCTTGCTGTAAAGTATATTCTTTGCCATCTACCTCAATAGTCATTTTACCTGCAATAGCACCATAATGTTGTTGCATTACACTGAGTTCTGCTTGAA
>JAYTXG010000486.1:0-1528 GCA_043743375.1 Sphingobacteriia bacterium | reverse complement strand
ACGTGTAAAAATTCAACAGTAAATGTTGTGCCAATATTTTCGCTTGATTGAACTGTAATACTGCCTTTATGTAGTTTAATTATTTTTTGTGTAAGCGATAAACCAATGCCATTGCCATCCGCATATTGTTTGTTTGAGCCACGATAAAAAGGGGTGAAAATATTGGGTAAATCTTCTTTGCTAATCCCAATGCCTTTATCTTCAAATTGTAATACTGCCAATGGATGTTTATGTGAAATGGTAACTGTAGAAGTATTGTTAGATGAAAATTTACAGCCATTTTCCATTAGGTTTAAAAAAGCAACTTTTAGTAAATACTCGTTGCCATTCATTGAAATATAATCATCATCTTCGGCTTCTTCATCTATAAAGTTTATGACGATTTTATAATTGGCATTCGATTTAATTACTTGTTGCCTAGCATCGAGCAATATTTCATCTAATCGAGTTTCTTTATAAGTAATTTCTGTTTGGTCGTAATTTGCTTTTGCAAAATCTAATAGCCCATTTGATAATTTTGCTAAACGTCTTGCATCTTGCAAGGCAAAAGAAATAACCTCCTTATATTCCCGCATATTCCTTTCCTTACTTGTTGCCAATTCCAATTCAGAAATAATTATCGCTAAAGGTGTTCTCAGCTCATGAGAAATATTAGACACAAACATTTTCTGTGCATCAAAGGAGTTTTCAAGCCGATTAAGCATTTCATTAAATGTAATGGCGAGTGCTGCAATTTCGTCTTTTCTATTTCCTTCGTCTATCCTTAAATCTAAATTAGTAGCTGTAATTTTTTTTACCTTATCTACCAAAACTAAAACAGGTTTTAACGATTGCCTGGCTAAAAATCGCCCTACAAAAAATGTGATAATAATACTTATGAGAAAAGAAACAATTAATGTGTTGCGCAGGTTAGCAAGTTTTGCATATCCGTAATCGTCCTTTGCTGCTGCAGTAATAACGTAATGGTTATTTTCATGTTCGTACAAAAACCCAATAGCCTGAAGATTATTTACATAAAACCTTATTTCTTTAAGGGCTATAATACTGTCAATCATGCCCCTGGTTTCTTTCACTTTATCAACGCTTACTGCGTCGTGATAAAGCAAGTGAAATGCGGTATCATAAATAGCTACCTCTTCTTGAAATAAGGTATTAGGAACATTTTGATAGATTAGCTGCAAAACATTTGGCGCAACCTTTATATCAAATAATAAATTGGCTTTTGTAGATGCTTGCTGCTGCAGTCTTTTAAAGTATTCCTCTTCCCGAGTATTTGATGAAGTGAAATAAATAGTTAATGCAAAGGCTAGTAATAATAATGCAGTTAGGGTTGTAAATAAAATAGTGAGCCTTGTTCTAATCTGCATAACTATCTTGTTTAAATATAAACCCGAGGCCGGGCTTAGTGTGTATCAATTTCGTATTAAAGTCTTTATCTATTTTTTTTCGTAAATAATTGATGTACACATCAATAAAATTTGTACCTGTATCAAATGTTGTTTCCCAAACTTTTTCTGCAATTTCTACA
>JAYTXG010000485.1:0-2043 GCA_043743375.1 Sphingobacteriia bacterium | reverse complement strand
AAAATTATTTTTGTGCATTCGTCAATCGCTAATCAATTTAATCAAAAATTAATTGAAGAAGTTGAGAAATTAATTGTTGGAATGCCATGGACCGAAGGTGTAACTATCACTCCGCTCGCAGAGCCCGGGAAACCCGATTACCTAAAACAATGCCTTGATGACGCATTGGCAAAGGGTGCAACCATACTTAATAAGGAGCAAGGTGGAGGAACCATATATCGCTCTCTAATGAAGCCCTCCATTGTGTATCCGGTTAATGTGCATATGAAATTATACAATGAAGAACAGTTTGGACCCGTCATCCCAATTGTGCCTTTTGAAGATATAGAAACGCCAATTGATTATGTAATAAATTCCCCATACGGTCAACAAGTAAGTATTTTTGGCCAAAATATAGAAGCAATCAGCTTACTTATTGATACATTAGCAGGGCAAGTTGGTCGTATTAATTTGAACAGCCAATGTCAGCGTAGTCCAGATACATTTCCATTTAATGGCAGGAAAGATTCAGCGGAGGGCACTCTTTCTGTGGATGAAGCCTTAATGGCATTCTCCGTTGATTCTGTAGTAGCCACAAAACAAACAGATCAAAATGAATCTCTAATTGAAGAAATACTCAATGCTAACAAATCAAAACGCTTAAGCAACAATGTGATTTTTTAGTGAATGCAAAAGTTTTATTGCTAAAGATGCAAAATCTTTCTGTTATTTTTTAAAATCAGTTAGTTTTGCGTTTTTACAATAAATAAAAATGGATAAGTTAAATAAAACAGGCATCAGCAATAAAGTTACAGTTGCATCATTATTAGTAGCATTAGGGATCATTTACGGTGATATTGGAACAAGCCCTTTATATGTTTTAAAAGCAGTTGTAGGCGAAAGGAAAATTGACGAAATATTGGTATTTGGTGGCGTTTCACTGATATTTTGGACATTGGTTTTTCAAACAACAGTAAAATATATTTGGCTCACCCTACAAGCAGACAATCAAGGAGAAGGTGGCATATTTTCTTTATATGCACTTGTACGCCGATACGGAAAAAAATTAGTAATACCCACAATTTTAGGAGCTACTACTTTATTGGCAGATGGAATTATTACTCCCCCAATTTCTGTTTCCTCTGCTATTGAAGGATTAGGAGCTGTTAGCGGTTTAGAAACCACTTTTGTTCCAGGAAATTTTTTAACTGTTGGAATTGTTATCGGAATTATTTCCGCATTATTTTTCTTTCAACGGTTTGGAACACAAATAATAGGTAAAGCATTTGGACCAATAATGACAATTTGGTTTGCAATGTTATTCATAATTGGATTTATTGAAATTTTACATTTCCCCAATGTTTTAAAAGCTTTAAGTCCTCATTATGGGTATGATTTATTAGTAAATTATCCTCAAGGATTTTGGTTATTGGGAGCAGTCTTTTTATGTACAACAGGTGCGGAAGCATTATACAGCGACTTAGGACATTGTGGTATTAAAAACATTCGATACACGTGGGGATTTGTAAAAATTGCGCTTGTTGTAAACTACCTAGGTCAATCTGCTTGGCTTATGCACCAAGGTTCACCAACCTTAAATGGGCTAAATCCGTTTTTCGAAATGATACCTCATTGGTTTCTTATCCCAAGTATAATTATTGCTACAGCAGCAACAATCATTGCATCACAAGCATTAATTAGTGGTTCCTTTACATTGATTAGCGAAGCAATAAATTTAAATTTTTGGCCAAGAGTGGCGGTAAGGCAACCATCATCTATTAAAGGACAAATTTATATTCCAAGCATCAATACAATGCTTTGGTTTGGTTGCGTATTGATGATGCTTTATTTTAAAACATCAGCACACATGGAAGCTGCATACGGCTTTTCTATAACTGTTGCTATGATGATGACTACAATTTTATTGAACTACTTTTTATTATATAAATTAAAATGGAATAAAGCTTATGTTATTTTAATTATTGGCATTTTTGCCATTATTGAATCAACATTTTTTATAGCAAATGTTGCTAAAATTAAAGAACGTTGGATGTTTTTGTTTTT
>JAYTXG010000484.1:0-1858 GCA_043743375.1 Sphingobacteriia bacterium | reverse complement strand
CTTACACTCCTTGCGCCCTTTTCTTTTAAAAGTCCAGCTGCCTTAGCCAAGGTTCCACCAGTATCACAAATATCATCTATAATAACAATGTCTTTATCTTTAACATCCCCAATAACCACCATGCTTGCAATTTCATTGGCACGCTTGCGATGTTTATCACAAATAACCATTTCTGCGTTAAAATAACTAGCAATTTCCCTTACTCGGTTGGTACTGCCTACATCGGGAGCCGCAAATGCAAGGTTTTGTAATTTTAGTTGTTCAATGTAGGGGATAAAAATGGCTGAACTGTCTAAATGGTCTACAGGCACATCAAAGAATCCTTGTATTTGGGCGGCATGCAAATCCATGGTAATTATTCGATCTGCACCAGCTGCTTCTAACAAAGTAGCAATTAGTTTAGCTCCAATAGCTACTCTGGGCTTGTCTTTTCTATCTTGGCGACCAAACCCGTAATAGGGAATAACTGCGATTATTTTATAGGCACTTGCCCTTTTAGCAGCATCTATCATTAACAAAAGCTCCATTAGATTTTCTGTAGGAGCGTAAGTGCTCTGTATTAAAAAAACATAATCTCCACGGATACTTTCTAAAAAAATGGGTTGAAATTCACCATCACTGAATTTCTGAATATTGATTTTACCTATCGGAGCACCAAAACGTTGGGCTATTTTTTCTGCCAGCTTTTGCGAACCTGTACCAGAGAATATTTTAACAGAAGGATTCATAAATGGTTGAATGTTGCGCGAAGATATTAAACCCATTAAGAAATTGTAAATTGATTTTGCAAATGTTTACAATATGAGGAAATATTCTATTAAAGATTGGGCTATTGATGATCAACCAAGGCAGAAGTTAATTATAAAAGGTGCAAAGGCATTAAGTAATGCTGAATTATTGGCCATTTTAATAAATACTGGTACTATTAATCAATCTGCTTTAGACATTTCACAACAATTACTTCAAGCAATTGGCAATGATTTGCAAAAGTTGGGATTATTAAGCGCAAAAGAAATAGTGAAACTTAAAATTAAAGGATTGGGAGAAGCAAAAGCCATTGGTATAGCTGCTTCGCTCGAATTAGGCATAAGAAGAGATGCCAGCGTATTAAAAAAAGAAAAAGTGTCTGGTAGTAGAGATGTTGCTGCTTATTTGAAGGCTTCTTTTCAATATTATGATCGAGAAATTTTTGCAGTAATTTTTTTAAATAGAGCCAATAAAATTGTTCACTTTGAAATTATTAGTGAAGGCGGAATAACAGGTACTGTAGCCGATCCCCGCATTATTTTAAAGAAAGCTATTGAGAACAATGCCACAGCGATTATTCTATGCCATAATCATCCTAGCGGAAACTTAAAACCAAGCACCGCAGATGAAATTCTTACCAAAAAGATAAAAACAGCAGCGGCATTTATCGACATTTTAGTAACAGACCATATTATTGTAAGTAATGAGGGCTATTTCAGCTTTGCAGATGAAGGACTTTTATAGTTTAATGGTTTCTAGTCATTAGGCAATGGCAAAATAAAAGACCAATACTTATGCCTGGGCTGTAGGTCCTCCAAAATGCATGGGTATTTCAATTTGCTCAAGGTCTTTTATAACACCATTTGCTGCTTCAAATCGTTCAATATTTTCTTCTAAAGCTTTCATAAACCTTTTTGCATGCATAGGTGTAAAAATAATTCGAGATTTTACTTTGCTCTTAGGGGTTCCTGGCATCACATTTACAAAATCAATTACAAATTCAGCATTACTATGAGTAATAATAGCCAAGTTAGCATAAGATCCTTCAGCTACTTCTTCACTTATTTCAATATTTAACTGGTTAGCGGGTTGTTGTTCCATGCTGATATTT
>JAYTXG010000483.1:0-5101 GCA_043743375.1 Sphingobacteriia bacterium | reverse complement strand
GTATATCTTTCTATGGGTCAGCCAGAAGATAAAGTGTGGAATGGACTTTTTTGGGTTCTCCAATTATTCGTTTGTATTAATGCAGTTGCAAAAAGTTTTTTACAAGAAAGTAAGGGTAGAATGTTGTATTATTATTCTGTTGTTAGTCCTACCAATTTTGTTTTATCCAAACTATGTTTCAATGCAATACTCATGTTATTGATGAACCTATTAAGCTTAGCTGTTTTCACCCTCTTATTAGGTAATCCAATTAGTAAAATAGGTGAATTTTTATTAATCAGTATTTTAGGAGGAATTAGTTTAAGCTTGGTATTTACTTTTTTAGCAGCTATAGCGGCAAAAGCCCAACAACAAGCGGCTTTAATGGCGATAATGGGTTTCCCAATCATTATTCCACAATTATTATTATTAATGAAAGTTAGTTCTGCTGCATTTTCTTCGGTTATACAACTTGGATGGTGGGAATTGATAGCAATGCTCATTGCATTAGACATTATGATTATTGCATTAGCCTACATCCTATTCCCTTTTCTTTGGAAAGACTAAAATCTAAGATGGCGCACAGTAAGTCCTTTATTAATCAATTGTTTTAAAGAATCGATCCCAATTTTAAGGTGCCTATCAACATACTCTTCTGTTACTTTTTTGTCGCTGGCTTCAGTTTTTACACCATCTGGAACCATTGGCTGATCGCTCACTAATAACAATGCTCCTGTTGGTATTTTATTAAAAAAGCCTACTGTAAAAATGGTAGCCGTTTCCATATCTATTGCATAAGCCCTTACTTTAGTGAGGTATTCTTTAAATTCTTCATCATGCTCCCAAACCCTTCTATTAGTAGTATAAACAGTTCCGGTCCAGTAATCCACTTTATTAAGTCTGATAGTAGTAGAAATAGCTTTTTGAAGTGCAAAAGCAGGCATTGCAGGAACTTCAGCAGGAAAATAATCATT
This sequence comes from Sphingobacteriia bacterium, assembly GCA_043743375.1. Lineage (GTDB taxonomy): Bacteria > Bacteroidota > Bacteroidia > Chitinophagales > Chitinophagaceae > Sediminibacterium. The sequence goes on along the minus strand of JAYTXG010000483.1, from coordinate 4,148 downwards.
AGAAGTACCTTCCCCTCTTATTGCAGCAATTGGCAAAATTAAATCACCTAACTTATTTCTTTTTTTAAGTCCACCACATTTACCCAAAAACAAAACTGCCTCTGGCTCAATAGCAGTTAACAAATCCATTATAGTAGCAGCGCCCGGACTTCCCATACCAAAATTAATGATGGTAATGCCGTTTGCTGTTGCACATTGCATTGGTCGGTCAGCACCAACTATTTTTACTTTATTCCATTTAGCAAACATGGTTACATAATTACTGAAATTGGTAAGCAATATAAATTTGCCAAAGTTTTCGAGCTTTTCGCCTGTATATCTTGGTAACCAGTTTTGAACTATCTCTTCTTTTGTTTTCATAACTTCTAAATTAAAATATTGATTAAAAAATGCAACCAATAGTAGTTTAACTTGTGAATATACAAATAAGTACTCATTTTTACAATGAATTATCTACCATGACAATTGCTTACCCACCTTATTCACCACGTATTAAAAAAGAAGAAGGTAAAGAATATATTTTTGATGCCATTAGAAAAAAATGGGTAATGATAACACCTGAAGAATGGGTGCGACAGAATTTCATCAATTATTTAATAGTATCAAAAAAATATCCAGCATCATTAATTGCTGTTGAAAAAGAAATATTAGTTGGTGAAATGCGAAAGCGTTTCGACATATTAATTTATAAAAATGCTAACCCATGGATGTTAATTGAGTGTAAAGAAATGCAAACTCCTGTTAATGATTTAGCAATAAAACAAGTAGTAGGTTATAACATACAATTACAAGTTCCCTATTTAATTATAACCAATGGTAATAATACATTAGGGGTTTTAGTAAAAGAGGGTCATGTTTCATCATTAGAAAACATTCCGAATTATGTTTAACAACTCAACCATAATTACTTTAAACAAGCAAATTATAAATAATATTATTTTTAGCTAAATCTCTTTTTCTTTCACTAATGCTCGAATCTGAATATAGATAGATCTGATACTTCGGATTATTCAAAAAAAACAATTACTCAATTAAATTTAGGCAAACAAGATGAATTTATTATCAAAACAACTGGCTTTAATACTAAATTAATTACTAAAGTAAAAAACAGATCGATCGAATATTTTTCGCAACAATCAAAAACAAATCGAAACTTTTATTTTGGCGATATTACACTTAGAAAAAATCTTTAAAAAGAAGTTAGATTTTTAACTCTCTTGGCAAGATTTATTTAATATTAAGACTTATAAAACATTACCGTTCTCTTCAAATACATCAACTTATAATTTTTTTACTTTAAGACTATCGCAAGTTTTATATAAAATACATTTTATTTTCTAAAATCAGCATAAAAAAATCCGAATACGATTAACTGTATCCGAATTAGATTTTATGTAGCATGTTTTTACATCTATGGGAAAATTCCTAGTTCAGTATATGAAGTGCCTACTTTATTAATAGCACAAACATATGCTGCTGTTCGCATGTCTGGAATTGATGGATTCTTATTCCAAATATCCATTATCTCTCTAGTAGCAGTGATCATTGTTTCTTCTAATCCACTATGTACTAGATCTACTTCTTCTGGACCATGTAAAATAAACTTACGTTCAGCATCAGTAACTGATTTGCCAGTAAGGGTTTCAATTTGACCTAAAATATGCGTATTCATATTTTCCGTAAATCTTTTTTCCATTCTACCGTATCTAACGTGACTCAAATTTTTTAACCACTCAAAATAAGAAACAGTTACCCCACCTGCATTCAAGTACATATCAGGAACAACTAATACGCCTTTTGATATGAAAATATCGTCTGCTTCTGGAGTTAGTGGGCCGTTTGCGGCTTCTCCAATAATTTTTGCTTTTACATTATTAGCATTGGTTCCGTTAATTACGTTTTCTAAAGCTGCCGGAATTAAAATATCACAAGCCAACTCTAAAGCATCATTACTTTTTGCAAGATTAGTTGCTCCTGCAAAATTTAAAATTGATCCTGTGGCTTTTCTATGTTGAAAAACTTCTTCTTCATTTAGCCCACTCTCATTAAAAATTGCTCCTTCATATTCTGCAATTGCAATTACTTTAGAACCATGTTCACGGAAAAATTTAGCACTATGATATCCCACATTTCCCAAACCTTGTACTACAACTGTTTTTCCTTCAACGCCAACTGTTAGTCCAAGTTTTTTCATTACTTCAGGCATATTACACACTTCTCGAATACCGAAGAAAACGCCTAACCCAGTTGCTTCTTTTCTTCCTCTTACCCCACCTTGTGTAATAGGCTTTCCGGTTACACAACCGGCAGCATCAATATCTCCTGGTTTTAATGAAGCATAAGTATCAACTATCCAAGCCATCTCACGTTCACCAGTTCCGTAATCGGGTGCAGGCACATCTATTCCAGGTCCGATAAAATTTTTCTTTACTAATTCACTTGTGTAACGGCGAGTAATTTTTTCTAACTCGTACACACTGTGTTTTTTAGGATCAATTTTTATTCCACCCTTAGCTCCCCCAAAAGGAACATTTACAATAGCACATTTATACGTCATCAACGACGCCAATGCCATCACTTCATCTTGGTTTACTTCATTGCTAAAGCGAATCCCTCCTTTACAAGGAGATTTATGTTGTGAATGTTGTACACGATATGCTTCAATCACTTCAATTCTTCCATCATCCATTTTTACTGGAAAACGCATACTGTAAATACTATTACATGCTTTAATTTGCTCAAGTAGTCCTTTTTCCCAAGAAGTAAATTTGGCTGCTTTATCAAAGCTTTTTTCAACACTCTGAAAAAAACTGTATTCATTTTGATTTGACATTGGCAATCGATTTTGTAGGTTTATTATAATCTTAAATTATTATTTATTCTGATTCTCTTTTTCTAAACGAGTTATTTTTCGATCTATACTATTAACATAAACAAACAACCCAATCAATATTATTACGACCACACTCATTACCACAAAAATTTTTCCATTGCTTCTCATTAAATCTTTCTCTGGCACTGTTTGTGCTTGAATGGTTGAAGAAAAAACTGATAGGACTATTCCAATAAAAAAAAGTTTGATTTTATTCATTTAACATTTTTTGATCTGCTAATAATGTGTACCTGATTTTTAAAGTACTAATCCACACTCCTAATAAAGTCCACCCAATAACAGCAGGATAAAATACAGTTCTCATATTGATGTCCATGTCCTTACCATTAATTGCGGGATTACCAGCGCTACCTTGTCCGCCAGGATGCAATGATTCAGTTAATCTTGGCAATATCCACAAAGTAGGAAAGAGCATAAAGAATGCAAAAATATTATATACCGCTCCTATTCTAGCTTTCTTTTCATCATCATTCATGCTTCCACGTAATACAAAATAAGCCATGTAAATTAATATTGCAATAGCCGCACCATTTTGTTTTGGATCTCCACTCCAAGGGCTTCCCCATTGATAATTTGCCCAAAACGAACCAGTAATCAAACCAAGTAAGCCAAACACAATACCGCTATTTGCAAATGCCGACGAGTATGCGTCATTTTTAACGGTTGGATTTCGAAGATACTTAATTGCATAAATTACGGAGACCAACAAAAGAATCATCATTCCAAACCACATGGGCACATGAAAGAAAAAATTACGAATCGATTCCTGCAAACGATCGTCGAGCTTGGGCACTTTTACAAAGAATCCATAAATACAAGTATAAAGCAGTAAAACAAAAGATAATAATTTCCACCAATATTTACGAATCATATAAGTATTTAGTGATGCAAAATTAGGTGAAACAGATGCAATAATGCGAATCATCGTGTAAAAAATACGCCTCCAAATACCATTTCCTCTTAAGTTGTGGAGAGTATGTATAAAAGCCTTTTGCAAATGGAGGATTTATCCGTTTCATTTGAGGCTTCAACTGTTTTACAGCCTGCTTTGAATCATGTTAATATACAAGTAAATAAGGGTGAAATTGTGGCAATTTTAGGTGAGTCCGGATCTGGCAAATCAATTACAGCTTTGTCTATCTCAGGTCTATTGGCCAGTCCGCTAGCTCAATATATCAGTGGAAGCATCAATTTTAGCATCAATGGGACTAATCTTGATCTTTAAAAAATTTCAAAAACCATATTACCTTCTCTG
>JAYTXG010000482.1:0-2542 GCA_043743375.1 Sphingobacteriia bacterium | reverse complement strand
TAAGATTAACTATATTTTTATTACAGATGGTTCCACTGATCAAACTCCTAATATTGTAGCAAAATACCCTATTATTAAAGGAATGCATATTGACTGTAGAGGTGGTAAAATTGCTGCCGTTCATCGTGCAATGCTTGATGTAACAACTGAAGTTGTTGTTTTTACCGACGCAAATACATTAGTAAATAAAGAGGCATTATTAAAAATATGTAGACATTATAAGAATAAAAACGTAGGCGCAGTTGCTGGTGAAAAAAGGGTTCATATAGAACTTAGTTCAGATGCTACAGCAGGAGAGGGTTTCTATTGGAAATACGAATCTAAACTAAAACAATGGGACTCAGAATTATACTCCGTTGTAGGAGCTGCCGGAGAATTATTTAGTATTAGAACTGACTTATATCAACCAGTTGAAACCGATACAATACTTGATGACTTTATGATTTCAATGCATATTGCATTGAAAGGCTTTAAGATTGTATATGAGCCAGAAGCATATGCTTTAGAGAAAGCTTCTTCTAATACAAACGAGGAGCTTAAACGAAAAATTAGAATTGCCGCAGGAGGAATTCAATCAACAATACGATTAAAAAAATTATTATTACCTTTTAAAAACCCTGTACTTACATTTCAATATATAAGTCATCGCATATTAAGATGGGTAGTTACTCCATACTTAATGATTATTGCTTTTTTTTTAAATATTTTTTTAATATTTCAGATTGGTATTACTACTATTTATGGGGTGATGATGCTTTTGCAAAGCATTATTTATTTTGCTTCAATTTTTGGATGGGTATTAGAAAAAAGAGAAATGAAAGTAAAAATTTTCTTTATTCCATATTATTTCTTTTTGATGAATTATGCAGTTATTGTAGGAATGTTTCGATATATCTTTAAAGAACAATCGGTGCTTTGGGAAAAAGCTAAACGCAGGTAAATTAATGATCTGAATAACAATTTTTTCGTAACTTTTATGATCGGTAGTATTTTTATTGATAATTGTTTATATATTTAGTTAATTTATTTTCTGTCCTGAATCACAATAGACCATGATTAATAAAGTACTTTGCATTGATGACGATAGTATTTCCCTTATTATCTCTAAGCTATTACTTAAGCGAACTGGCTTTGCTGAACAAATTTTTACTGCAATCGATGGAAGCGTTGCACTAATTTATTTTGAAACACATTTTGCTGACAATTTGAATCCCCAAGAAACAGCACCTAATTTAATATTTCTAGATATTAATATGCCTGTAATGAATGGTTGGGAATTTCTGGATTATTATATTGCAAAATATGCAGAAAAATTACCAAACACAAAAGTTGTAATACTTTCCTCTACTATAGATCCTGAAGATCTTTTGCGTGCCAAAGATTATGCAGTTGTTGCTCAATTTGTGAGTAAACCTTTAAGCGTTGAAAATTTAGAAGAACTACGAAAAGATGATTTTGTGAAAAAATTCTTCTGATTTGTGTTCACTTATTTTTGTTGTTTAAATTTCCAAAATATGAAGTATTTTATACTTGCTAATTTTGCAATTATTAACTTTCTAATTGGATCGAGCCAATCAACAATAGCCCAATACAATAAAATTCCGATCGACCCAAAACGCTGGTATCAACTAAATAATGCCACAAATGGCTTGGATCAGTTGTTTGATAAGGAACTTCATACAGACATTTATACTGGAGATGGTAAACTAATAAAATATTACGAATCGTATTATCCTATTCTTTCGGGAGAAATCATTGAAATTGATGCCATAAAATTATTTGATTGGAAGGGAGTATCTGAAACTCCTACAATAATTTATGTAATTGATGGGAATTGGAAAAGAATTCCAATCGCAACATTTACTGGAAATCATTATGATGAATGGGTAGGTCCAAATCCAATTAAAATAAAACAATTTAAACTTGATGGAGTAATTAAAAATATTCGTTATTTAATGATTCTTTCTGGGGATATTTTTCCAACTGAAATTGAATTATATGGGTATTATAAAAAGCCAACTCCTTTTAAATTAATTATAAATACAAAAGTTCCACTGTCTAGCTTTTTCGGTGTAAATGCGTATGAATGGAATTTTGAAGATGGCAAAATAAACCCTTTAATTATTGATGAGAAAAAAATGGCCGCAGTAAAAACATTTACAGGTATTCGGCATTATATGGACTGGAAAAAACTCGAACAAAAAAATGGATTGTACACTTTTAATCCAACACATGATGGAGGTTGGAACTATGATGTAATTTATGAAAGATGCAAAAAAGAGGGTATTGAAGTGCTTGCCTGTTTAAAAACTATCCCCGATTGGATGCTTTCAACATATCCTATTAATCTACGAAATAATGAAAATAATCCCTTAAAGTACAATACTAATCTTGCAGATCCTCGTTCGTATGTTGATCAAGCTAAGGTAGCTTTTCAATTCACTGCTAGGTATGGTAGTAACTCAAAATTGAAACCTGTATTTGTAAAAGTAAATAATGCTAAAAGGTGGACTGGAGATCAAATTAATACAGTTAAAATCGG
>JAYTXG010000481.1:0-4699 GCA_043743375.1 Sphingobacteriia bacterium | reverse complement strand
CTAGCTGCAAAATGACCGCCTTGAACACTTACTACATCAATAATATATTGACGTAATTCGTTGCAAACTTGGTGAAGTTGGTCTCTTCCTAATTTTTTTAGATCAGCAGGACAATCAATTTTTTGTAATAAAGGTCCAGGTGTAAACTCCATGCAAGTCTTTTTAAAGTGTAAAAGTACGATTTATAGGATTAAAAGCTCCCCATAGGTAATAGAACATACTATTATAACTGATAGTTCAACTAATTTTGACTATTTTTTACCAAATAGCAGTAAATTTTGCCATTAATCCTAAATAACAGGGTAAGCGAATTTGCTTAATTTACTTTTGATCTAGATGCGAAAACAGAAAAAAGAGGTACTTTATTGGTGGTGTCAACTAGGTGGTTGGTTATTGTATGGTTTAACAATGGTATTTTTTGCCTTTGTTTTCGATAGTCAAAACAATAATATTTTCTATCCAAAGCTATTATTGATCATTGTTTCTGGTTTATTTTTTACCCATATTTTAAGATTGCTTGTTAAATCATTAGGCCTTCGCCCTCCAGAACTTTCTCAAAAATGGTGGAGATTAACGGTTGTGCTATTATTAATTCTGGTTTTATTTAACTTAACTAATAGTGCACTAGCGGAGCTTTTTCGTTTATATAATCCTCTTAAAAAAATCTCAGTAGACAAGCGATTTTTAGTAAATCTGGTATCAGATTCACCATTAATATTAGTTTGGGTATCTATTTATTATTTATGGCATTATATAGAACTTGGTAATAAAAATGATATTCAAAAAATTAAGTTAGAAAGTTTAGTTAAGGAACTAGAGTTAAATACCATTAAGTCTCATATTAATCCTCATTTTATTTTTAATGCATTAAATAGTATTAGAGCATTGGTAGATGAAAATCCTGGCCGGGCAAGAACTGCAATAACTGAATTAAGTAATATTTTGAGAAGTAGTATGCAAACTGAAAAACAGCAAACTGTTTCTTTTGAACAAGAGTTGAATATTGTAAAAGATTATCTTGCTTTAGAGCATATTAGGTTCGAAGATAGGTTGCAAATAGAATATGATATAGATGATGATACACTTGACCAGCCCATACCCCCGATGATGATCCAAACTTTGGTAGAGAATGCTATTAAACACGGAATTGGTAAACTTAAAGAAGGCGGCGTAGTAAAAATAATCTCCGATTTTAAAGACAATCATCACGAAATAATTGTACAAAATACTGGTAAGTTATTGGGCATAGAAAATGCGGAAGGGTTCGGAATTAGTAGTACTCGAAATCGATTAAAATTATTATTTGGGAAAAAAGCTAACTTTAGTATTGCAGATATTGGAAATAATTTAGTTGAAGCTACAATTATAATGCCTGTAAAAGATTTAAATACTCCAGTAAAATAATAACTAATTATATGGCTATCAAAGCAATTATTATTGATGATGAAAGACTAGCTCGTAACGAATTAAAGAAACTATTACAAGATCACAATGATATTGAAGTTATTGATGAAGCTGCTAATGTAGATGATGGTATTGAAAAAATTGAAATGCTAAATCCCGATCTTATATTTTTAGATATTCAAATGCCAGGAAAAACAGGGTTTGATTTATTGGCTGAAGTAGAGAAAGCGCCAAAAGTAATATTTACAACTGCTTATGACGAATATGCAATAAAAGCATTTGAAGTTAATGCATTGGATTATTTATTAAAACCAATTGAGCCTAAACGGTTAGCTGATGCTATTCAAAAATTACAAGCAGAAATTTTTAAAGAAAATATTGGAGGATCGGGAGTTAATAGAGGGCCTTTAACTGAGTTTGATCAGGTATTTGTAAAAGATGGAGAACGCTGTTGGTTTGTAAAACTAGGAGAGATTAGGCTATTTGAAAGCGTTGGAAATTATGCCAAAGTATTTTTTGGTACCAATAAACCGCTCATTCTTAAATCGCTAAATGCCTTAGAAGAAAGGTTAGATGATCATATGTTTTTTCGTGCCAATCGAAAACATATTATTAATCTTCGATGGATTGAAAAAATCGAACCTTATTTTAATGGTGGATTAATTTTAGATTTAAAAGGTGGAGAGAAAATTGAAGTGAGTCGCCGTCAAACTGTAAAGTTTAAAGAGATGATGAGTCTTTAGAAATTAATAATTATCAATTAAGTCTTATGAAAAAACCAGTTTTTTTATTTACCCTGATTTTTTGCGCAAGTGTATTAACTGCTCAAAACATAGATGTAATTATTAACGTTCCTGAAGTAGAGCGAATTGAAAAAAAACTGTCTGCTGATGATATGCAAGGCAGAAGAACTTTTACTCCTGGCATTGAAAAAGCAGCAGCTTTTATATCAGATGAGTTTAAGAAAGCAGGTTTGCAAACCTTTAATAAAGACGGCAATTTTTTGCAAACATTTAAAATGGTGAAAACAAAATTCATCAGTACATCTGGAACAATGAATGGAATAGCTGTTGATTCCAAAAATATAATTGCGGTTACCTGTAAGACAGATCTTTTGATTAATGAAAAATCTGGTTATAATCTTGCTTATATTCCTAAAGGATCAAATTTAACTACTGAGTTAAGAAAATACAGTTCTTTAAATAAAAACTATGTTGTATTAGTTGATTCTTCTTTTGCCCCAAGCTTCGGTAGATTGGTAAGGTTAAAGTATGGTTTATTTCAATCTAATAATTCGGTAATTTTTGTTTTAGCATCTCAAATACCAACAACCTATACATTTCAGGCTAAACATGAAATTGAAGAACAATTGTTAAGTAATGTAGTTGGAATTATACCAGGTAGAACACTTCCAAAAGAGTATGTAATTTTTTCTGGTCATTATGATCATTTAGGTATTGATAGTAAAAATGCAGTGAATAACGATTCTATTTTTAATGGAGCAAATGATGATGCCGCAGGAACTACCGCTGTAATGTTATTGGCAAACTATTATCGAACGATGAATAACAATGAACGCACATTGATTTTTGCTGCATTCACTGCAGAAGAAGTAGGTGGGTATGGTGCTACTTATTTTTCAAAACAATTTAATCCTGATGATGTAAAAGCGATGTTTAATATTGAGATGATTGGTACTGAAAGTAAATGGGGTGCTAATAGTGCTTACATCACTGGGTTTGAGAAAACGGACATGGGAAAAATTTTACAACAAAATTTGGCTGGTACTAATTTTAATTTCTATCCTGATCCTTATCCTGATCAGCAATTATTTTATCGTTCTGATAATGCAACACTAGCACGATTAGGTGTTCCTGCTCATACCATTTCAACGGCTAAGATGGAAAACCCGCCAAATAACGAGCCCAATTATCATAAAGTTTCTGATGAAATTGGAACATTGAATATTCCTAATATGACTCAAATCATTAGATCAATTGCATTAAGCGCTAGAGGTATTGTTAGTGGCAAAGAAACTCCTACGCGTGTAGATACAAGTAGTTTGCGATAATAAATAATAGCAAGGTGTATTAAGTTTACCTAAAATAATAACAATTTTACTATAGCTATATAAATCTATCATTTTATACTTACTAAGTAAGTTGAACTTGTAACAGAAAAACAATAATCCCAGCTGCAAAACCGAGTAATGCAAGCCAGCCAATCTTTTTAAGGTACCATATAAAATCAATTTGCTCAATACCCATTACTGCTACCCCGGCAGCAGTGCCAATTATTAAAGTACTTCCTCCAGTGCCTGTTGTTAAGGCAAGAAATTCCCAAAAAGGGTGGTCAGTTGGATAGGTAGTTAAATCATACATTCCTTGAGAAGCTGCAACCAATGGCACATTATCTACAATTGCAGATAACAACCCTAATGCAATTCCAATTTTATAATCGTTCTTTAAAGTGTTGGTTAAAAATGAAGCAAGTTCTTTAAGTAGCCCAAATGATTGCATTGCGGAAACGGCTAATAGAATACCTAAAAAAAATAAAATACTCGGTGTGTCTATTCTTTGTAATGCCCTTGCAACGGTAAATTTTTCTGCTATTTCATGGTCATTACTTTTGTGAATAATTATTGTAATAACCCACATTAAACCTATACCTAATAACATTCCCATGAAAGGAGGTAAGTGCGTTATGGTTTTAAAAATCGGGACAAAAATTAAAAATCCAATTCCTGCAAAAAATATTATTTTTCCTTCTTTTTTTTCTTTAGGTGTACAGATCGATTCAGGTATTGCTTCAACTTTTATTCCCTTAAAACGGTATGCTACTATAAACGTAGGAATAATACATGCAAAAAGGCTAGGCAAAAATAGTTGCTTCATTATATTGAGTGCAGTAATTTGACCCCCGATCCAAAGCATGGTTGTGGTTACATCACCTAATGGCGACCATGCCCCGCCTGCATTTGCTGATATTACAATCATTCCTGCAAACCAAAGTCGATCTTCCTTTTCTTTAAGAATTTTAGTACATAAAGAGGTCATTACAATTGCTGTTGTTAAATTATCAAGTAGGGCCGAAAGAAAAAATGTAATTGTAATAATTATTACTAATAAAGATGATTTACTGGAAGTTTTTATTTTTTGAGTAATAATATCAAACCCATTATGAGCGTCAATTAATTCAACAATGGTCATGGCACCTAATAAAAAGAAGAGGATAGAAGCTATTTCACCCAAATGATGCAACAACTCTTCGTTTACTTTATCTATTGAATCGGTAT
>JAYTXG010000480.1:0-18980 GCA_043743375.1 Sphingobacteriia bacterium | reverse complement strand
TATAAAAATCGTTCTGATGTGGCTTTTGTTTTCATTGATACATGGGAAAATCATGATATACAAGAAAAAAGAACAAAAGAAGTTACCGAATTCATCGCTTTAAATAAATATACATTTAATGTATTATATGACGAGAAAGATGAAGCAGGGGATTATAAAGTAGTAACCAAGTATAAAGTAGATGGCATTCCTACTAAGTTCATCATTGGCAAAGACGGGAAAATTAAGTTTAAAAGTGTGGGTGGAGACGCGAATGCAGATAAATTAATGACTGAACTAAGCGAAATGATTGAAATGGCCGCTAACTAATTTGGTTAAAATAAGTAAAATCACTAATTTTGCTATCCCAAATCTGTTTTTGGCAGATTTCTCGCCCTAGGTGAGATCCACTGGGATAAAACCAATTTTTAACCTAAACATTCAAGTAATGAACAATTACGAATTGATGGCGATCTTTACACCGGTTCTTTCTGAAGAAGATTTCAAAGCTTCTCAGAAAAAATACCAAGATCTTATCGCTGAAAACGATGGAGCCACAGTACACACAAACCCATGGGGTTTAAAATCACTTGCTTACCCAATCCAGAAAAAAACAACTGGCATTTATTGGGTGTTAGAGTTTACAGGACCTTCAGACATCGTAGAGAAACTGAAAATTCAATTATTACGTGACGAGCAAGTTATGCGTCACATGACTACCCGTCTCGATAAATACGCCGTCGAGTACAACTACACAAAAAGAAATGGCGGATTTCCAAGAACTGAAAAAACGGAGGCTTAATCATGGCAAAAAATGAAATCAAATACCTGACAGCCATCAAACAGGAAAAGCCAAAGAAAAAATTCTGCCGCTTTAAAAAATATGGTATTAAATATGTTGATTACAAAGACATCGATTTCTTAAAGAAATTTGTAAATGAGCAAGGTAAATTGTTACCTCGCCGTTTATCTGGTAACTCTTTAAAGTATCAACGTAAAGTAACAGAAGCTGTTAAAAAAGCTCGTCAAATGTCTTTGATGCCTTTTGTAACCGACTTATATAAATAGAATCAATTAGTTAACCATCCCTAACCCTAGGTAATATCAGGAGGACAGTCAAATCAAAATAAACGATTGGGCGCTGGGACTAAAAAAAAACAACAATGCAGGTTATTTTAATTCAAGATGTAGACAATTTAGGAGGCAGAAATGAACTTGTAGCCGTAAAAAACGGATATGCCCGTAATTTCTTAATCCCTCAAAAATTAGCAATAGAAGCTAGTTCCTCTAACCTCAAACAGTTAGAAGAGAAGTTGAAAGTGAAAGCTAAGAAAGAAGCTGCGATGCTTGCGGAGATTAATAAAGTGATCGATGTATTAAAGTCATCTCCAGTTAAAGTTGGCGCTAAAACTGGTACTTCTGGAAAGATTTTTGGTACAGTTACAGCATTGCAAATTACTCGTGCAATACGCGACCAGAAAGGTTATGAGATTGATCGCAAGCGGATTACTATCTCAGATGATGTGAAAGAATTAGGTACTTACAAAGCTGTTATTGACTTTGGTAACGGGAACAATACAGAAATTGAATTTGAAGTTATTGGTGAATAAGCCAAATGTCAAATAATTAAAAAAACCTGCCCCAAAAGCAGGTTTTTTTGGTTTTTGCAGAAAACCCCTATCTTTATGTTTCCATAAGCAAAAGTTCCAGGTCTCAGAACGTTTTTTACGTAAATGGTTCAGGGTTATTGGTTACTGATTTTGCTGTGGTTTTTTTGATCACTTAATTTTTTAAAAATGAACATTTACGTTGGAAATCTGAACTGGAACATGTCTAGTGAAGACCTGCAAACCCTTTTTACTCCTTTCGGTGAAGTAATTAGCGCAAAAATTGTTACCGACAAATTTAACAACGACCGTAGCAAAGGTTTCGGTTTTGTTGAAATGGCTGATGATGAAGCTGCTCGCGCAGCTATCGCTGGCCTTCATGACACAGATGTTATGGAGCGCAAAATTGTAGTAAACGAATCTACCCCACGGCCAGAAGGCGACAGAGGCGGCTTTAAGAAGAAGCCTTATGGTGGTGCTGGAAGCGGCGGCGGCGGAAGTCGTGGCGGCTACGGTGGTGGAAGCGGTGGTGGTGGAAATCGCAGCGGCGGCGGTGGATATGGTGGCGGTGGTGGTGGAAATCGCGATCGTGGAAACAGCAATAGCGGCGGTGGCGGTGGATATAACAGATATTAATCTAAACAACCATCAAATAATTGATCCTTCCTGATTTTTTCGGGGAGGATTTTTTATTTAATTTAAAAATATGAAAAATTCAATTCCAATTAATTCGCCAATTGCAGGATGCATGCGCTGGGGTAAGTGGGGAGCTAATTACACAACCACAGAATACAGAGCAATGATTGAACAATGTTTAGAAATGGACATTAATTGTTTTGATCATGCAGATATTTATGGCGACTATACTACTGAAGAAGAATTTGGAGATGCCCTAAAAGAAGATAAAACAATTCGTTCAAAAATTAAGATTATAACAAAGTGTGGCATTCAAATGGTAACAGAAAATAAACCATCACACAGTATCAAATCTTACAATACAAGTAAAAAGCATATTCTTCAATCGGTTGATCAATCATTAAAAAACTTTGGAACAGATTATTTAGATGTGATGCTGATTCATAGGCCAGATCCTTTGATGAATCCCTATGAAGTTGCAGAAGCAATACAACAATTACAACAACAAGGAAAAGTGCTAGAATTTGGTGTGTCGAATTTTTTGCCACACCATATAAATATGCTTAAACAATTTGTATCAATTAGTTATAATCAAATAGAAGTTTCAATCATATGTCTACCTCCATTTTATAATGGCATATTAGATAATTGTTTGGAGAATAAAATTATTCCAATGGCATGGGCGCCTTTAGGTGGTGGATTATTAACCGATGATTTGCAACCTAATTTTAGAAGTATTACAAAAGAAGCAACATTGCTTTCAGAAAAATATGCAACAGGAGCAAATGAAATTTTATTGGCTTTTTTACATACACATCCTTCAAATATTGTAACCATTATTGGCACAACAAAGCCAAGAAGGTTAGAACAAGCTAAAAAAGCAAGTAAATTAAAATTATCAATCGAAGATTGGTATAGTCTGCTAAAAGCTGCAAAAGGTGAAGATGTAGCATAATCATTCTGTAATTGCAGCAATACCTGGAAGTGTTTTCCCTTCAAAGTATTCAAGCATTGCACCTCCACCAGTACTAATATAACTTACTTTATTAGTAAAGCCAAACTGGTTTACTGCAGCAACACTATCGCCTCCACCTACCAAACTAAATGCACCATTGGATGTAGCTTCTGCCACTGCAGTTGCAATGGCTTTAGTACCATATTGAAATTTTTCCATTTCAAAAACGCCCATCGGCCCATTCCACAAAATTGTTTTAGCACGTTTGATTACATTTGAAAATTGTTCACACGCATTTGGGCCAATATCTAGCCCCATCCAGCCATCAGCAATTTCATTGGATGAAGATGGTGATGTATTGGCATCTGCTGCAAAATTATCGGCAATAATACTATCGCTCGGCAAATGAATACAAACTCCTTTTGCTTCAGCTTTTTTTAAAATTTCTGTTGCTGTGGTTAATCGGTCATCTTCACATAAACTCTTTCCAATATGACCGCCTTGTGCTTTTATAAAAGTGTACGCCATACCTCCACCAATAATAATATCTGTAGCTCTATCTAGTAAATTTTCGATGATCAAAATTTTGTCGCTCACTTTTGCACCACCAATAATTGCAGTAAATGGTTTTTCTGCTTTATGTAAAACTAATTCTGCAGCTTTTACTTCTGCTTCCATTAACAATCCAAACATCTTTTTTCCTGCAACAAAATATTGTGCAATTACAGCAGTAGAAGCATGTGCACGATGTGCAGTACCAAAAGCATCATTTACATATACATCACCAAGCTTACTTAACTTTTGAGCAAAAATAGCATCTCCATTTTCTTCCTCTTTATAAAAACGTAAATTCTCTAATAATAAAACTTCGCCTGGTTTTAATGCTGCTGATTTATTAATGGCTTCTTCGCCAATACAATCGTTGGCAAATTGAACTTCAATATTGATGCCCATTGCTTCAATAATTAAATGTTGCAAATGGCCCACAAGATGAATTAGTGAACTCTTGGTTTCAGGTCCATCTTTTGGTCTACCTAAATGACTCATTAAGATAACTGCTCCCCCATCCTTTAATATTTTAGTAATAGTTGGTATAGCAGCTCTCATCCTATTATCATCTCCTATGGCATAAGTTAGGTTATCAAGAGGCACATTAAAATCTACGCGAATTAATGCTTTGAGTTCAGAAAAGTTAGTTGATGAAAAAAGCGACATATAGAATAAATTATATTTAATAAATAGTACATTGAAGATACAAAAAATAGATCCCCTTTTTTTTATTTAAAATGAACAAGGCAAAAAAATGCCATTCAGTAATCACATACGAATGGCATTCTTAAAAAATTTAAAACTATTGAACTATTTGCTGATTAATCCTGCAAAATATTGAACCGTTCTAACAAGTTGACTAACATAGCTCATTTCATTATCATACCAGCTAACTGTTTTCACCAATTGAGCATCACCCACAGTAATTACTTTTGTTTGAGTTGCATCAAATAAAGAACCAAAATGAGTACCAATAATATCAGTACTTACAATTTCATCTTCATTATATCCAAAACTTTCATTGCTAGCTGATTTCATTGCTGCGTTAATTTCATCAACAGTTACTTTTTTACTTAATATTGAAGTTAGTTCTGTTAAAGACCCAGTAATAACAGGAACACGTTGAGCATTACCATCAAGTTTACCTTTTAATTCAGGTAAAACTAAACCGATTGCTTTTGCAGCACCTGTGCTATTAGGCACTATATTGGCAGCGGCAGCTCTAGCCCTCCTTAAATCTCCTTTTGGATGTGGAGCATCCAACGTATTTTGGTCATTGGTGTAGGCATGAATGGTAGTCATAAAGCCGGTTACAATACCATACTGATCATTCAACACTTTAGCCATTGGGGCTAAACAGTTTGTGGTACATGAAGCACAAGAGATAATAGTTTCGCTACCATCTAAAATGGCGTGATTAACATTAAACACAACTGTTTTTAAATCACCGGTTGCTGGTGCAGAAATAACTACGCGTTTGGCTCCCGCTTTAATATGTGCTTCTGCTTTTTCCTTATCTGTGAAAAACCCTGTTGATTCAATTACTACATCAATCCCATGTGCACCCCAAGGAATTTGTGAAGGATCTTTTTGTGCATATATTTTTACAGTCTCTCCATTAACTACAATTGAATCTTCTGTTGAAGTTACAGTTGCTCCTTCAAATCTACCTTGAGCACTGTCATATTTTAATAAATGTGCCAATACAGAAGGACTGGTAAGATCATTAATTGCTACTACTTCAATTCCTTTCATGTTATAAATCTGACGAAAAACCAATCTTCCGATTCTTCCAAAACCATTAATGGCCACTTTAACTGTACTCATTTGAATGCTGATTTGATTAATAAGATTGCAAAATTACAGTTTATCAGTAGATTATTTCAACTATTGATAATAAAGAAGTGAAAAAGTTTGGCTGAAACGCCCCAGCCCCCTATTTTTGCATCCCAATAATCAATTTGGCCGGTTCGTCTATCGGTTAGGACAGCCCCCTTTCACGGGGCAAAGACGGGTTCGATTCCCGTACCGGCTACAAAGCCCTCAAACGAAAGCGAGAGGGTTTTTTATTTGGGAACGTGCCGAATCTATTCGGCTAAGTATGTGAATAAAAAACCAGTGCCGGCGAAGCCGATACGAGGGCTTTGGGTAAACCCAACTATTAGGTAAGACAGCCGAGCGAAGCGAAGGCTGGCAATCCCATACTGGCTACAAACGCCTTTTCAATGAAGTTGATGAGGCGTTTAACATTTTAGGGGAAAGCCGACAATTTCTTCAAGTGATTTACTACACGTTGTACAAATTCTTTACCAACAGAACAATTAATATTTAACTATGTTTATACCAATAAGTTCTTAGTTTACTTTGAGTTTATCGTAATTTTACAATCTGATTAATTAAAAATATATACAAAAAATGAGTTTGAATCAAACCCGAATAGAAGTAATGCAGTTTTTAGAGCAAAAAATGGATGATATAGTTGATACTTTTTTGAACAAAATTGATTTGAATTGGCAACCTTCCGACCTTTTACCTAACAGTAGTGGTGAAAACTTTATTGCTGAAGTAAAAGAACTGCAATTAGAATGTAGAGAACTACCCTATGATTACTTAGCTGTTTTGGTAGGTGATATTATTACAGAAGAAGCTCTGCCAACTTATGAAACTTGGTTAATGGATATTGAAGGTATTGGCAAATCAAATAGAGAAGGGTGGAGCAAGTGGATTCGTATGTGGACGGCCGAAGAAAATAGACATGGAGATTTACTAAACAAATATGTTTATCTATCTGGTAGGGTTAATATGCGCCAAATGGAAATTAGCATGCAACACTTAATTGCTGATGGAATGGAAATAGGATGTGCAAGAGACCCATACAGAAATTTTGTATACACTTCTTTTCAAGAAATGGCTACTAATATTTCTCATAGAAGAACAGCCACATTGGCCAAACAACATGGCAATAATCAATTGTCAAAAATATGTGGAGTAATTGCTGCAGATGAAGCCAGACATGCAAAAGCTTATAAAAGTTTTATATCCAAAATATTTGAAATTGATGCAAGTGAAATGATGTTGGCTTTTGAAGATATGATGAGAAAGAAAATTGTTATGCCTGCTCACTTTCTTCGTCAACAAGGAGAGAAAATTGGTACCACTTTTTCCCATTTTAGCGATGCAGCTCAACGCCTTGGAGTATATACTACCATGGATTACACAGATATTCTTGAAAGCCTAATTAAAGAATGGAATATTAGTAATATCACCGGGTTAAATGGCAGTGCAGAAAAAGCTAGAGACTATTTAATGGCATTGCCAGAAAGATTTAGAAGAGTAGCAGAAAGAAGTACCATTAAATCACCCTTAGAATATGAATTTAATTGGATAACCAGGTAGTATGTGCAACTACAATTCGCTGCACCCTCCTAAAAAAAAGCCCAAAATTTTTACAAATGTATTGGTGCAAAATTGGATAAGTAGTATTGATGAAAATAGAATACAATAATTTGCATCTTACCAATATCCTTCCAATCAAATATTAGTATATACTATTGCAAAGGATTCTGGTAAAGGATCTTTAGATCCAATGACCGCATTTAATTATGATGAATTACCAAAATTGAATTTCTAATTATTATTGCTATCGAACGATTTTAGTTCCAAACCATTCTTTTCTAAAAGCAACCATTTCAGCAGTAATAACTAATCCTCTTTTTCAAAGTATTTGATCGTCTACTTCTAACCCGGCATCATATAGAGGAGTGCCAAAAATAGAGTTACTATTAATTGACTTGATTTTCCCCATATTTGAGTTTTGAAATTTCAAGATAGAAAAGATTAAGCAAATGCAAAATCAATTAAAAAGGTTTGCCGTGTGTTTGCTGAATGAGTTTAGTAGCAATGAAAGGAATTTTATTCATCACTTTTAAAAATAATGAAGTACTCGATCCTCCAAAAAATCGTTGTACTATTCTGCCAGTTGCAGTTCTAAAAGCAAATTGCTTTTGCCAGTTTTTAGTATACGCTACTTCCATTTCATCGCGACTAATTTTGTTTTGTAAAAACCGTTTTATTTGAATTAGTGCTAAATGTGCACTATGCATGGCCATACTCATTCCATTGCCACAAAGTGGAGTAATTAAACCGGCAGCATCACCCACAAAAAGTATATGATTGTTCACTTGCTCTTTTTTTTCGAAACTAATTTGTGAAATTGTAAGTGGCTGTTTATATAAAATATCAGCATTCGAAAAAATAGGTGCTAACTGTTTGTTTATAGAAAGTATTTCCTTTTCCATTTGTTCTATTGAATTGCTAGAATTCAGTAAATTGTTGGCGGTAGTTAAATAGCAACAACAATATTGATCATCTTCAATTGCAGAAATACCGCAATAACCATTGTTAAAATTGTGCAATGAAATAGTATCAATAGGATGAGGATATTTAAGGTGGTACTTAACGCCTATATAGTTACTTATTTTACTTGGCTTTTGCAGTATAAATTTTCTTTTCCATTTTACATCTAGGTTGGCTCTTTTTCCGAAGGATCCAACAACAACATTTACTTCGCAATTATAAGTATCCGAACAAATAATGAATTGGTCATTTATTGCTTGTACATCATTCACTTTAGTTTGCGTATATACTTTTACGCCAAGCTTTACAGCAATTTCAAACAATGTATTGTCTAATTTGTACCTGCTAATTCCGAATCCGCCTAAGGGTAATTGAAAATTATATTGCTCACCAATATTATCCGAAATACATAACTTGCTAATCTGGGGTAAATTCCATTCACGTAAAGGAACACCACAACGTTCTAAAAAACTCCAGCTTTCATTGCTAATATATTCGCCACAAACCTTATGAAATGGGTACTGCTCTTTTTCAAAAAGAACTACTGAAAGCCCCTGCTGTGCTGCTTGAATGGCTAGTGTTAGTCCACCTAAGCCACCACCTACAACACCAATATCATATACTTTATTCATTAGATGGCGTATGCTTATAAATAATTAAATGCCTGAAAGCCCATTCCCAACTAATTTTATATTGATCGATAAAAGTTTTTTTTAAAATTTCAAGCCACTCATTTTTTATAAATCCTCGCAGAACACTTAAAGGTGCATCATTTTTTACTAAATATGATTTTGAAAATAGTTGGGTTAACAATTTAATCAAAAAATGAGCAAGCCAATGACGATGTAAATCGTTGATAAAAAATCCGAGTTGAGCGTTGTTACGCATCCATTGTAATTGAGTATTTAATTGATCTTCTTTAAAATGGTGGCAAAACAGACTAGAAAAAATAATATCGGGTTTTTCATGAAATTCCATTAAAGAATAATCGCTACAAATAAATTCAGTATTGAATTTAAGAAAAGGGTTATTTATTGCAACATCTATGCACGCCTGCTTTAAATCAACCCCAATAAGTTTCACTTCAATCTTATTTTTTATACAGTATTGTAAAATTGCCAATAGATTATCGCCTCCACCACATCCTATTTCACATACTGAAATATTTTTCTTGTTTCCTACTAATTGTTTAAATCCTTTTACTGTAATTGCATGGCCACCAAGCAATGTATTAATGGAATTAAGCTCTTGCATATTTAATAAAATATCTTCAAAAGGAATTCCCTCTTGATCAAGTAACTCTAATTGATATGACCGCTTTAAAGACATTAATTCTTTACTACTGTAAATGTTTCCATGGTTAGTCCGGGGCCAAATGCCATCCCTACAATAGTTGCTGGTTGGTCATTAAGATTATCCATAATCTCTTTTAAAACGTATAATACAGTTGGAGATGACATGTTTCCATTATTAAATAAAACACTTCTAGCATATTTTAGATCTTCATCGGTAAGTTTCATTTTCCGTTGAATTAAATCGAGAATTCGCTTGCCTCCCGGATGAATACACCAATGCGTTATATCACTTACAGTAAGCTCATTTTCATGCAAAATTTTAGCAATTAAATTTTCGATATCAGCTTCTATCAATTGTGGAATATAGCTGCTTAAAGTCATTAAAAATCCTTTACTATTTAACTTCCATGCCATGTCTGCTTTGCCTTCTTCAACAACTTCTGAGTAAAAGTTTTTAATGGTAAGTTTTGGGATATTGTTTAAACAATTACTAATTAAAATAGCAGCGGATCCATCTGCAAAAAGCAAACTACTAGCTGCATTATCTTCAGAAAATTCTTTTTGAAAATGTAAAGTACATAACTCAGTTGCCACAACAATTACATTTGAGTTAGGTGTACTATCGCAAATCATTTTTGCCAGCTTCAATCCATGAACTGCAGCATAACAACCCATAAAATTAATTGATGTTCTAAATATTGATTTTGTCAATGACAATGCTTGCATCAATTGAAGATCCAAACCAGGCGCACTCATACCAGTACAGCTAATAGTAATTAAATGAGTAATTGCTGTAGGATCAATAATACCTTCAATACATTTATTGATGGATTGTATTGATAATGATAACGCTTCAGTTTCAAAAATATCCATTCTAGTTTCCAACAATGGAAAAGCAGCTGTTGGATCACTTGGAATGAACTCGCTTTTTTTCAACGAAGTATTATAATCTGGAATAACAGAGTGCCTTGTATTAATACCACTATGATCATACAAAAATTTTAATTTTCGCTTCCCAGCAGTATCTAATTGATAGGTATCCTGCATGAATGCGAGTATCTCAGTTTGAAGATGCTTGTATGTTGGAGATGAAGTTGCTATCGAAATAATATCAGCCACGTTGTTGTATAATTAATAATGTGATAAATCCAGCGTTTGAGCCAATAGATGCTATCCAATTCATTCGCATTGTATGTTTAAAATCAGCTTTATTTTCATCTTTCCAAACTTGAACTGCCCATGTTAAAAAGTAAATCACAACAGGAATAAAAAAAAGTTGTAAAATATAAAATAAATTAAGTTTACCAAGCAATTGAAAATACACAATTAAGAAAGCGAAAGCCAGAACATAAACAAAGGCACAAAAAATAAAGGTTCCTCTTTTACCCAACATTAAGGAAATTGAATTTACGCGGTCAGCCTTATCGGCATCATGTTGGTAAATTTGAGTAATTGGATAAAAACCGCCGATTAAAAAAGCTGCTGCAATTAATGGATAATAAGGCAAAACCGAAGCGCCGTCTCCTACACCTAAATAAATCATTGCAAAAACCAAAGAACCTTGGTTTAAAATAACTGTTAAATATCCACTAATTGGATATTGTTTTAGCCTTACACCTCTATAACTATACAATCGAGAAAAAATTATATAAATAAAAAGTAATAATGGAGTTAATGCCGAAACAAAAAATGCCAATAATACTGCCAAAATATCCATCACAACAGAAATAATAAATAATTCTTTCAAAGGTTCTGGAGGATTTTTGATACCACCAATACTATCTGTATCTCTATCCATATAGCTGTTGTAACCATTGCTAGAAGGATAAACCAAAAAATGTAGAATGATGAAAAGTAATATTGCCTTACTAACATCAATGTGTTGTTGCATACTTAATGCAAACCAAAATATTGGCATTAGAAAAAAAGAAAAAGGAAATCTAAGTAAGCGTAAGGTGGACTGATTTATCATAAATAAAAACTTACGTATAAGTTACGATAATTTTATCAATCTAGTTTGAACATTTGATGCATTTGTGGGATATCTATAACATCAAACCCTTTTTTGTGTAACTTTTCAGCAAAAGCTTGCTGCACATCGTATTCTCCGTGAACTAAAAAAAGCGTTTTTACCAAAGCAGGATTTTGGCAAGCCAAGAATTGACAAAGATCATTGTAATCACCATGTGCACTCATATTGAGCATTTTACCAGTTTCAGCAACAACTTCAAAAAATTCACCATATATCTTCACTTCTTTAGCGCCATTCATTAGCCTTCCGCCCAAGGAACGAGGTTCACAATATCCAACCATCAGAATAGTATTTTTACTATCACTAATATTATTCATAATATGGTGCTTAACTCTGCCTGCATCTGCCATTCCACTAGCAGAAATAATTACACAAGGCTCATTTGAATCATTCAAACTTTTACTTTCATCAACTGTTTTAATAAAATTTAAACCCTTAAAATCGAATGGATCAGCATCTTGCTCCATAACTTTTTGAATTTTTTTATTAAAATAGCTCGGGTATTTTTTTAATACTGCTGTTGCTTCTCTGCTCAAAGGACTGTCTACATAATATAGCACAGCAGGAAGTCTGTTTTCTAGTTCAAGCTGATTAAGTGCATAGAGTAATTCCTGAGTTCTACCAACACTAAAAGCGGGGATAATTAATTTCCCTTTCTTATCAATACATGTATGCCTAATCCATTTCTCTAATGCATCTATATTTCCGTGTACTTCATCATGTAATTTATTTCCGTAAGTACTTTCTAAAATAATATAATCTGCCTGATCAAATACGGCTGGTGATCGTAAAATGGCATCATTATATCTTCCAACATCGCCGCTAAATGTAATTCTTGTTGATTTACCGTTTTCTTTTATTCTTAAATGTACAGCAGCACTTCCAATAATATGACCCGCGTCTGTAAACATCAGCTCTACTCCATCTTCAATGCTAGTCCATCTATCATAATCTACAGTAGTAAATAAATTCAACACCTCAGCGGCATCTTCTAAATCATACAAAGGTTCAAAAGGAGGTAGCCCTTGTTTTGATCTTCGTTTGTTAATAAATTTAGTGTCATCACGTTGAATAGCAGCAGAGTCTTCTAACAATATTGCGCCTAACTCTTTTGTTGCAGGTGTTGCAAAAATTATTCCTCTAAATCCATCCTTATACAATTTTGGAATTAACCCTGAATGATCGATATGTGCATGAGATAAAACTAAATAGTCAATAGCCATTGCATCAAATCCAAATGTTCCATTTAATGTGATGGTATCTTTTCCCATACCTTGAAACATACCACAATCCAATAAAATATTTTTGCCATTTTTTAAATTGATCAAATGCTTTGATCCTGTAACAGTTCTTGCTGCGCCGTGAAAGGTAATGTTCATTATTTCTTAGATTTAAAACTCCAGGTAATAAAAAATTCCGATACTACTTCGTCTTGCTCATTTGTGCCAAGAGAAGTACAAACCAAGGTTCTGCCCTCTCCTGTTGAAATACATTCTTCAATTATTTCATTTACTTTACCACCATCCTTACAAGTGAATGAAATTAAACCAATTGCTTTTTTATAAAATTTCCCTTCAACACTTACTACCAACATACTTATAGCAGGGTATCTTTTATAGGTTTGCCCTACAGCAAATAATCCTGTGCTCATTTCCGCAGCCATAGATTGAACTGCAAAATACATCGATTGAAAAGGGTTTTGATTTAACCAACCATGCTTAACCAAAATAATTGATTCTTCAACCGTAAATTTTCCAACTTTTAAGCCAGCAACAAATGCTGCTGGTAATTTTAAAATTTTGAAAAAAGTAAATTTGAAGGGATTTGTAATAAGTTTTTGAAAACTACTAAATGCTGGATTCATAAACAATTAATTAACTTACAATAATAAAGCAGCTAGTAGATAATCTGCAACTAGTATTAAAATACAACTTACCACTACTGAGCTTGTACTTGCTCTACCAATTTCTAAGGCACCACCTTTTACATTGTACCCGAAATAAGCAGAGATACTGCTAATTATAAATGCAAAAGTATACGCTTTGTACATGGCGAAATTAATATTATAGAAATTAAGGTGTTGCCTAAGGCCAATGTCAAAAATATCAGTAGCTAAAATACCTGCTAAATTTCCCGCAGTTCTTCCTCCCCAAATACCTAGCACGGCTGAAATAACTATCAAACAAGGAATTACAACTATAGCAGCTAAAATTTTAGGCAGTACTAAATAACTTTTTGTATTTATTCCCATAATTTCAAGGGCATCAATTTGCTCACTAATTCGCATATTGCCTAACTCACTTGCAATTTTACTGCCTATAACACCAGCCAATACAATACTTAATACAGTGGGTGATAATTCTAAAATCATACTATCCCTTACAATTTGAGCAATAGTGGTTTGAGGTACCAATGGACTCACCAATTGATAAGCAGTTTGTACAGTTGTTACTGCTCCTAAAAAAAGAGAAATAATAACTACAATTGGTAACGCACCAAAACCAATCTCTACACATTGATGCATAAACTCTTTCCAATACATACGCCAATTTTCTGGCTTGGTAAACATGCCCTTTAACATCAGCAAGTATGCGCCAAAATGATGAAGAAAAGTTGACATGAATTAAAAAATATTAAATATTAATACAAGTAAAATAAATGTACTATTAATAAAGTTAAGGTATTAAGTAAACATATATAATAGATTTACTTATTTACTTTTTTTCTACGTTTCCACCAAGTACTTCGTTGAACTTCTTCATTAGTATCAACCCTACATTTAAGTTGTGCATCAACAACAGCAACTATAGCCATATTGATAATATTCCTAACTGTACTTCCTAATTGTAACACATGAACTGGTTTTTTGAGACCCAATAATATTGGTCCAATTGCGTCTGCTCCACCCACTTCCTTTAATAAATTATAGGCAACATTACCAGAAGTTAAATTAGGAAACATTAATACATTCACTTCTTCATCCACTAAATCGCTGAATGGATAGTTGTCTTTTAATATTTCTTTGTTAAAAGCTAAACTCCCTTGTATTTCGCCATCTACTATTAATGATGGATTCCGTTGTTTTAAAATTTTGGTAGCATCAGCGACCAATTTTGCTTCCGGAGAATCACTGCTTCCAAAATTGCTATAACTCAACATGGCTATTCTTGGAGTGATATTAAAACTTCTAACTTCCTTTGCCACCATCATGGTAATATCAGCTAACTCTTCTGCAGTGGGACTAAAATTAACTGTTGTATCTGCTAAAAATAAAGGTCCTTTTTTAGTTAGTAATAGATACATTCCTGCAATCTTTTTTACACCTTCTTCTGTTCCAATAATTTGCAAAGCTGGGCGAATAGCTTCGGCATAATTTTTTGTTAAGCCCGATAACATACAATCTGCATCACCAGTTTCTACCATCATACAACCAAAATGGTTGCGGTCTTTCATAATTTTCAAACTCTCGTAATGATTAAATCCTTTTCTACTCCTCTTGTTAAAAAACAATTCTCCATAAAAATCTCGCTTAGCTTCCATTTCTTCACTACGAGGATTTATAATTGGTATGTCCATTAAATCGAGGTTATTATCTTCTGCTATTTTATTGATTTTAATGGGGTCTCCTAATAAAATCGGATAGGCAAGTCCTTCATCATAAATTATACTTGCAGCTTTTAAAATTTTTAAATTATCCGCTTCTGCAAATACCAATCGTTTAGGGTCTTTGCGGGCTTTGCTACCTATTACCCTAATCAATTGATTATCTAAACCTAAACGCTTATTTAATTCTAAAGCATACACATCCCAATTGGGAATATCTTTTTGTGCAACTCCACTAGCAATTGCTGCCTTTGCTACTGCAGGTGCTATGGTTGATAATAACCGTGGGTCTAATGGCTTAGGAATTATATATTCGGGGCCATAACTCATAGTTGTTTGGTTATAAGCCATGTTTACAATATCAGGAACAGTTGTTCTTGCCAATTCAGCTAAAGCCCTTACAGCAGCGAGTTTCATCGCCTCATTAATTTGTGTTGCTCTAACGTCTAATGCTCCTCTAAAAATGTAAGGAAACCCTAAAACATTATTTACTTGATTAGGAAAATCAGATCTTCCAGTTGCCATAATAATATCTTTCCGAACTGCTATTGCAGCGTCATAAGTAATTTCTGGATCTGGGTTGGCCATGGCAAATACAATCGGATTTTTTGCCATTGATTTAATCATTGCGGGTGTGACTACATTTCCTACACTTAATCCTAAAAAACAATCTGAATCTTTCATTGCTTTTTCTAAAGTCCAATCACTTTTTTTAACAGCAAATTTTATTCTGATAGGTCCTAAGTCTGTTCTTCCTTCATGCAACACTCCATCTTTATCAAACACAATAAAGTTTTGATATTTAGCACCTAATGCAACATATAATTGAATACAAGCCATTGCGGCTGCACCTGCACCATTGATTACAAATTTTACACGTTCAATTTTTTTCTTCTGCAAATCCAAAGCATTTAACATAGCAGCACTGCTAATAATTGCAGTTCCATGTTGATCATCATGCATCACCGGAATTTTCATTTGCTCTTTCAACTGTTGCTCTATATAAAAGCATTCTGGTGCTTTAATGTCTTCTAAATTAATACCACCAAAAGTTGGCTCCAATGCTTTTACTATTTGCACAAATTTCTCCGGATCTTTTTCATTGATTTCAATATCAAACACATCAATATCTGCAAATATTTTAAACAATACTGCTTTACCTTCCATTACTGGTTTACTTGCGTCTGGACCAATATCACCTAATCCTAAAACAGCAGTACCATTTGTTATAACTCCTACCAAATTTCCTTTAGCAGTATATTTATAAACATCTTCTATATTATTAAAAATTTCTTTACAAGGCTCAGCTACACCCGGACTGTAAGCCAACGATAAATCGCGTTGTGTTTTGGCTTCTTTAGTAGGTACTACTTCTATTTTACCTGGGCGTCCACTTGAATGGTATTCTAATGCTTGATCTCTTCTTAAATCTGTTTGTTTAGACATAATTCAAATTAATTAAAATATTCTTTCGCTTATTCGACCAACAAATTGATGCCTAAAAAAGCCATCATTCCAATGCCAATTTCGATTGCATTTTCATCAATATCAAATTTGGGAGTATGCACTTGGTTTACAATTCCTTTTGCTTCATTGCGAACTCCTAATCTATAAAAACAACCAGGAATTATTTGCGTATAGTATCCAAAATCTTCAGCACCCATTCTCATTTCGGTTTCTTCTACATGCTCTTTCCCTATAAACTCTTCTGCCAGTTTCCATGCTGCATCTGTAAATGAAGGATCATTATCAACTGCAGGATAACCTACATCAATATGTAAATCTAATTCCGCCCCCATACTTTCCACTAAACCTACAGCTTGTTTTCTGATTAAGTCATGCGCTTTGTACCTCCATGTTTCATCCATTGCCCTAAAAGTACCCATCAGCTTAACTTCTGAAGGAATTACATTGGTAGTATTACCTCCTTGAATCGAACAAATAGACAACACTGATGGAGAAGTAGGATTGTTATTTCGAGAAATAATTTGTTGTAAGCTTACAATTAAATGAGAAGCAATTAAAATGGTATCGGCTGTTAAATGAGGTGCAGCAGCATGACCACCTTTACTTCTAATTGTCATAAAAATTTCATCTGCACTAGCCATTACTCTACCTTTCCTAAAACTCAATTGACCAACATTTAAACCTGGATGTACATGTAACCCTACAATGCCTTGAGGTCGTGGATTTTCTAACGCTCCATCTCTAATCATATAACTTGCTCCACCTGGGTTTCTTTCTTCTCCTGGCTGAAAAAATAGTTTGATAGTGCCTTTTAATTCGCCTTTCAATTCATTTAAAATTTTGGCAGCACCTAGTAAAATAGTAGTATGCACATCATGACCACAAGCGTGCATTACACCATCGTTTTTGGATTTATAAGCTATATCATTCTTTTCGAGAATTGGTAATGCATCCATATCTGCTCTCAGTGCTATCACCCTAGAAGATGGATTTTTACCGTTAATAATTCCTACAACTCCAGTTGTTGCTTTAGCTTCAAATGCAATACCCATTTGAGTTAGTTGTTGCTTAACAAATTCAGCTGTTTTAAATTCCTGATAACTCAATTCAGGGTTTGCATGTAAGTATCTTCTTACATCAATGAATTCAGGCGCATATTGTTTGGCTAAATTTTTTATTTTTTCGTTGAGCATTTGATATAAGTTAAATCAATAAAGATCTTCCACCTTGGGATAATATTCTATCGTATCTTCTACAATATAAACCCCTTGAGGAAAATATTTATTCAATTGTTTTCTTAATTTTTCTGCTTCCTCTTTTTTTAAAAAATTACCAATTCGAACTTTAAAATTAGGAGACTGAAATAGAATATATGATTTCTGATCTGGAAATTTATTCATCAAATCAGTTTTAATTTTTTGTGCATTATCTCTATTACTTGTACTTACTACTTGTACTCGAAATCCTTTATACTGCCCTCCGCTCGTCATCATAGCAGTACGTTTATTAATTTGTGCTTGTTTTGTAGATAGTATATCTAAACGTGAATCTTTCACTACTATTACCGTATCGTTTGCAAACACAGTTCCACTGCACATTAAAAAAATGATTATCGCAAATTCCCTCACTAATTTTACAAAATCCATACTTAAAGATATATTAAAGGAAGGCAAAGTTAGCAAAACCTCAATAACTGCTTAATTTTTCGGCAGACTGCCCAGTCACAATGGCTATCCCAGCACTACAACCCAACCTTGTTGCTCCTGCATTAATTAATTCTTGTGCAAAAAAATAGTCCCTAATTCCTCCTGAAGCTTTTATTTGTACATGTGCTGGCAAATGCAATCTAAGTAATTTTACAACTTCCACAGTTGCGCCTTTTTCTGCGTAACCAGTTGATGTTTTTAAATAATCAATACCCGCTACTCCATACAATTCACAACATTTTATAATTTCATCAATAGTAAGTAAACCGCTTTCAATTATTACTTTTATAACCTTGTTGTTGTTTTTTATTATGGGCATTAAATGATTAATTTCATTGGCTAAATAAACCCAATCGCTATTTTTTATAGCACTGATGTTTGCCACAACATCTAACTCATCTGCCCCATCTACAATTGCCAATAAGACTTCCGCCAATTTTGCTTCTATGGCAGAATATCCGAAAGGAAACCCAATAACTGTAGCAACTTTTACAGTAGTGTTTACTAAATACTCTTTTGCCTTTTTTACAAAATTAGGAGGCACACAAACCGCAGCAAACTCATACTTTTTTGCCTCTTCACAAAGCTTTTCAATATCACTGATTAAGGTAGTTGGTTTAAGGAGTGTGTGATCGATGTATGTATTTAGCTTCAATAGAATTGAATTTACTATTCTTAATTAATAATTCATAACTCATAATTCATAACTCATAATTCTCAACTCTCTCTTCCGTGACAAGCTTTAAACTTCTTTCCACTTCCGCATGGACAAGGATCATTTCGCCCAATTTTTGG